>DNGI01000489.1:0-3663 GCA_003486645.1 Cyanobacteria bacterium UBA11370
AGAACTTGTTCTTGATGGTAGTGGGTTGAGCTTTGCGGAGAGATTTAATAGTGGCGATCGCCTGTTGAGCGACTTGTTCAATTTCCTCTACGGTATTAAACCGTCCAATCCCAAACCGCACTGAGGCATAAGCTAGGGGTTCTGGATGTCCCAGTGCTAAGAGAACGTGAGAAGGCGCAACGGTTGCTGAGGAGCAAGCGGAACCGGAGGAGACTGCCATTACAGGTTGTAATCCTAACAGTAAGGCTGAACCATCCACACCTTCTACCGAAATGTTAAGATTTCCTGACAATCGTTGAGTGGGATGACCGTTAAGATGAATTCCGGGTAAACGAGATAGTTCTTTCCATAAATAGTCTCGCAGTTGGAGTAAGTATTGAGAGTCTGATTCTTGAACGTCTAACGCCAATTCTACTGCTTTGGCAAAGCCGACAATTTGAGGCGTATAGAGTGTCCCCGAACGCATCCCCCGTTCCTGTCCTCCTCCTTGGATTTGGGGAGCAAGGTGTACTCTAGGGTTGCGGCGACGGACATAGAGTGCGCCAATCCCTTTAGGACCATAAATTTTATGCGCGGTTAGGGACATCAGATCGATTTTCATCGCCTGAACATCTAAGGGTATTTTACCAATGGCTTGGGCAGCATCGCTGTGGAATAATACCTGATTCTGGCGGCAAATTTCGCCAATTTCGGATAACGGTTGTAGTACCCCAATTTCATTATTGGCTGCCATTATTGATACTAAAATTGTATCACGACGAATGGCTTTTTCAAGTTGGGTTAAGTTGATTAATCCATCAGGTTGAACGGGTAAGAAGGTTACTTCAAATCCCAGGCTTTCTAAATAGCGACAGGGGTCAATAACGGCTCGATGTTCTGTTTGTAGAGTAATAATATGACGACCTTTACTAAAGTAAGCTTCGGCAACTCCTTTAATCGCTAAATTGTTGGCTTCGGTTGCACCACTGGTAAAGATAATTTCTTCGGGTGTAGCGTTAATAGCTTCTGCTAAGGTAGTCCTGGCTTGTTTTACCGCTGCTTCTGCTTCCCATCCGTAAGCATGACTGATACTCGATGGATTGCCAAAATGTTCGGTAAAGTAAGGTAGCATTGCCTCTAGTACCCGTTTATCCATTGGGGTAGTGGCGTGGTTGTCGAGGTAAATGGGGCGATGGGACATGGGATTTTAGATTTTGGATTTTGGATTTTGGATTAGTTATTGGTTTGTGTAATTAGAGGCATAGGGATTTTAGATTTTAGATTTTAGATTTTGGATTTTAGATTAGTTATTGGTTTGTGTAATTAGTTGACCCAGTTTTTTGAGGATACTGAGGACTTTATAGAGTTCATTTTTACCAGATTTTCTGATAAGGGATGGCGTTCGACCCTACTAATATAGCTTCTTTTTACTCGGTCTAACTGTTGTTTTTCAAAATCGGTAATTGGCGGTAGGTTGTCTAACCATTCGGGAAAAAATGCGTTGTCGTGAGTGCTAGTGCAACATGACGGAAATAACTCACCACCTAAAATCTCTCCCTTGTCCTCCTTGTCCTCCTTGTCTCCCTTTTGCTCAGATGTGGTGACAAACTTCTGCCGTCCTGTACTAGTTAAGCCAAAGATTTCTGTGAGCTGTTCGAGAGTAATATCTTGAGATAAGATGGTTTGAACCATAATTTAATACTAGTGGTTAATGACTTGACCCAGGTTTTTGAGTATTTGGAGAACTTTATACAGTTGATTTTCTCGCTTCAAGAGACTGAAGGGTTCAGATAAGGCATATTGAGGTAGGGGCTTTTGAGTGAGTTTAATAAATATTAACTCGCTCCCATTAGTTACTAATCCAAAAACTGGTTTGTTAGGATAGGGATTAGCTAGCATATAAACTAAAGCTTGGGGTAGACCCGGTAAAAGAGAAACGCCAGCATTTTTAGACTCAATAACAACAAGCCAAAAGTCATGTTTAAACGACAGAATATCAATACGACCGCGTAGTATTTTATTTTTGTCTTCAACAGCAATCTCTAGGGATTGTTCATCTCTAATATCAAAAGGAAGTTGATAAAAATCTGTCCAAGCTAGCAAGGGACTTAATACTACCATTTTTACCATATTTTCGGAAATCTCACGATGCTTAATCAAACTAAGATAGTTAGTTCTTGCTCGATCTAGTACCTGTTTTTCTAAGTCAGTGATTTCGGGAAGATTATCAAACCACTCGGTAAAGAAGCGGTCATCGTCAGCTTGGGTGAGATTAAACTTATTTTCTAGGTCAATCAAATTTAGACTTTGGGCTTGGATGACTTGAACCATAGGAATTTCCCAACAGTGCTTAATTTTTAGTATCTCTGTAAATCAGGTTTATAGCAGTTTCAGTTTAACGTTGATAGAAGCCGTTTTCAATCCGACTAATTCAAAAGACGTAAGTGTTTCTCCGCTATAACCTTAATATAGGAGATATTCGATTAAACTGATTATAGCGATACAAGGTGCATGGCTACCGATGGCGGTTGAAAAAGAAATTTGCGTGAATCATAATGCTACAGTTGGAAAAATCAGCAATTACCAAACCAGCAAAAAGCGCGATCGCACTCGGCAGCAATCTTGGTGATTCCTATGCTATTCTCGAAGCAGCGATCCAAACTTTAGCTCAAACTTCAGGTATTACCTTACAAGCTCAATCTAGTTGGTATAAAACAGCACCTATTGGCCCTCCCCAACCGGATTATCTGAATGGTTGTGCCTTATTACAAGTGCAGCTAACTCCTCAAGAATTATTAGAAGTTGTATTAAGAATTGAAAAGCAGTTTGGTCGGGTGCGGCGAGAACGCTGGGGGCCAAGAACTCTAGATATTGATTTATTATTATTTGATGATTTAATTATAGAAACACCTAACCTGCAAATCCCTCATCCACACATGAGAGAACGAGCGTTTGTGCTAATACCCTTAGCAGAAATAGCGCCGGATTGGATCGATCCAGTTTCCGGATTAGCGATCGCGCAACTTGTTAAAAGGTTAGACTGTTCTGACGTTAATCGTTTATAGTTACAAATGCCACAAGGACTAGAACCTCCCCAACTACTCAAACAACGCCTGTTTTACCGGGGACGAAAATTCAATTTTGAAGTCAATTCTCTCCGTCTTCCTAATAAAGCAGAAGGCGACTGGGAATGTATTCGTCACCCTGGCGGTGCTTTAGCTGTACCCATAACGCTAGAGGGTAAACTGGTATTAGTTCGACAGTATCGCTTTGCTGTTCAAGGCCGTCTTTTGGAGTTTCCTGCGGGTACAATTGAGCATAATGAAGACCCAGAAGCAACGATTAGGCGGGAAATTGAAGAGGAAATCGGATATCGTGCTAATCGTTGGCGATCTCTTGGTAAATTTGCCCTTGCGCCTGGGTATTCCGATGAATATATCTATGCGTATTTGGCTGAGGATTTAGAACAAATTGAAACCCCGCCTGAACAAGATGAAGATGAGGATATGGAAACGGTTCTAATGACTCCTGAAGATTTAGAACAAGCTATTCTAGATGGTGAAGCAATAGATGCGAAATCTATTTGTAGTTTTTTCTTAGCTCGTCCCTTTTTGAAGTAATTATTGGTTGTTTGTTGTTTGTTGTTTGTTGGTTGTTATTGGTCATTAGTCATTGGTCATTAGT
>DNGI01000489.1:3896-4053 GCA_003486645.1 Cyanobacteria bacterium UBA11370
CATTAGTCATTAGTCATTAGTCAATCATTAGTCAATCATTAGTCGGTCATGAAAACAACCAATAACTAACAACTAACAACCAACAACCAATAACTAACAACTAACAACCAACAACCAACAACTAACAACTAACAACCAACAACCAACAACGAACAAC
>DNGI01000215.1 GCA_003486645.1 Cyanobacteria bacterium UBA11370
AAAGGACAGTAGATAAGGAGCAAAGACAACGATGTCGGAGGCCATAAAGCCGCTGACAGTGCCCAGAGAATATCTGGGTCCTCCCGATGAGTTTAATCTAACTTTACTAATGTTCATAGTAGCGATTGGGTTAGTCATCGTTTCGACCTGCGGCTATTGGCTGTGGGATTGGCCTGATCCGTACTGCTTTGGCATTAACGTTCTGGCCTTACATATGGCGGGAACAGTCATTCATGACGCTTCCCATAATGTTGCCCATAAAAATCGGGTGGCAAATGCGTTGATGGGTCATGGGAGTGCGCTGATGTTGGGGTTTGCCTTCCCAGTATTTACGCGGGTACACATGCAGCATCATGCTAACGTGAATGACCCAGAAAATGACCCTGATCATTTTGTATCAACAGGCGGTCCCCTTTGGTTGATTGCCGCTCGTTTTTTCTATCATGAAATCTTTTTCTTTAAGCGTAGGTTGTGGCGTAATTATGAGTTGCTGGAATGGTTTTTAAGCCGTTTATTTGTGGCAACTCTTATCTATCTAGGATGTCAGTATGGCTTTTTAGGCTACATTATGAACTTCTGGTTTGTCCCAGCACTAGTGGTCGGTTTAGCATTGGGATTGTTTTTTGATTATTTACCTCATCGCCCTTTTAAGGAACGCGATCGCTGGAAAAATGCCAGAGTTTATCCTAGCCCAATTCTGAATCTTTTGATTATGGGGCAAAATTATCATTTGATTCATCATTTATGGCCTTCTATTCCCTGGTATAAATATCAGGCAGCCTATTATGCAACGAAGCCTCTTTTAGAAGAAAAAGGCTGTCATCAATCTCTGGGACTGTTAGAAGGGAAAGATTTTCTTAGCTTCGTCTATGACATCTTTTTGGGAATTCGTTTCCACGGAAAACCCTCTGATCACTAATGCTTAATCGGGAAGTGATTGATAAGTAGGTAGAAAGAAATAGAATAATATTTACACTACCTACTTCGCGTTTAATCAATCTAGCAAAACAGCGAATCTATACAGCCAGTGCGGTTCTTCACTAAACAGAGAATTAAACTGGGTGATCAACCGCCCCAACGTTACTAAACCCTGCGTAAAAATTACGATGGGCACAGCTAAAATTAATTGTGTATTGGTGATATTGTACTCTTCACTATAAACAGAAAATTGCTTGGTTAGATAATGAATTCTTCTAGTTAGTCGTTGGTTCAGCGAAAGCCGCTGATGAGTTGAACTCGCTTTAACCTCTTTCACACTCTGTTGTAGTAGTGGTTTTTCTACCTTTGCTTCTTCGACAACATTGGGTTCAAGGGGAGTTGTCAGAAAACGATCTAACCAGTAGTTATCATGACCCATGAGTAAGAACCTTAAAATATAGTACCAAAGATTCTGAGGAGGGAGATGATAAGCTCTAGCCTTAGCATTGCGCCAAATTTTTACCCCTTGATTTCGCATCACTCTGGAATGGACGCTGCAAGTCCCACGAAATATTTTTAAATGATCGGGGATTGGATTTTTAGAGAAAAATTCCCTGCGAAACGCAACATTATTTAAATAGTAAAATTTGATCGGAGTTAATTCCGGCGAACTAGGTTGGCGATGCAGCATATAATTCAAACCCATCGCTAATGTGTAAGCATTTTTAACTTCAATAACTGTTTCGCCACCAATAACATCAGCATCCGGCTTGATCGTGAATGAGTCAAGAATGGCTTCCAACCACTCAGTTGTATAAGTACAGTCAGAATCACAGAAAACAATGATATCGCCAGTAGCTGAATTTGCAAGCAAATTTTTTGCTTGATAATACGTCAATTCCCTTTTAATATCAATTCGTTTTAGATTGGGAATTAATTCCTGCATTCGAGCCATAATTTCTGGTGGCATCAATCCATTGTCACCAATAATCACTTCATTGGCTTCAGTAATTTTTTTGGTTTGATTAAGTAGAGAATCAAAGAGATGTTCTATTTCAGATGGATTGCAACTTGCCAGATTTTCTGTTTCAACGATTAGTGAAAAGGAGAGATGACTATCGTGAACCTGTTTCATATATACCTCTTGTTTGTTCAGCGGTTACAACTATTTGTAATCCTGGATAGAATAGGGATCGAGTTAGCTCAACATCATCCAGGTTGATAGATTGTGCAATATTCTAACCAATGCCTACCTAATGATGAAAAAAAATTAATATATTTTATCTTTTCGCCAAGAAACAACATATTTAGGATTAGCGATTGATGGAGCTAAATGAACATTTGCAAACACATCTAATTCAGTTGGTGCGCGATCGCGATCCCTATTTAGCAAGCGCTGGACATTTCTACGTACAGCAATACATTCACGAACAGTTAGAACAGTGGGGAACGGTAGAACGTCATGAGTTTAAGGTGCGCGGAAAAACCCATTACAATTTAATCCTTAATTTACCTTCTTTAAATGGGGAAAGAGAGAAATTACCTCCAATTTTAATTGGTTCCCATTACGATGCTGTACCGGGAACACCAGGAGCGGATGATAATGCTACAGGTGTGGCTGTGTTGCTAGAATTGGCAAGAGCATTTGCTGCTAAACCCTTGAAGTATCCAGTGCGGCTGGTTGCTTTTGATATGGAAGAATATGGTTTACTGGGAAGTGCTGAATATGCTGCGTATTTGTACCAACAAAGGCAACCTTTGCGTTTGATGCTTTCTTTAGAAATGCTGGGATATTGTGATTCAACTCCCGGTTCTCAAAAGTATCCACCAGGATTGAAATACATTTATCCTAATACTGGTAACTTCATTGCGCTGATTGGTAATTTAACTACCATTCCTGATTTAATTCGCCTCAGTTATAGTATTCGGAAAGTGGGAACTCCTAGTCAGTGGTTGCCAGTATTTAATAAAGGTTTGATGATTCGTGCAACGCGACTAAGCGATCACTCTCCCTTTTGGGATCGAGGGTATCGAGCAATGATGGTTACAGATACAGCATTTATGAGAAATCCGCACTATCATCAGCCCAGCGATCGCCTTGAAACCCTAGATTTAGATTTTCTGGTTGGTGTCTGTCACGGTTTGATAATGGGTATTCGGAATCTTTGACCCACGAACCGTTATACATAGCACTACGCATTGAGGTTAGGACATCCTTAATTGCTGAAACTATTGATTTTACAGGCTTTTACCTTCTGCCCTCTGCCCTCTGCCTTCTGCTATACCTCACTTGTCACAGCCGGATTGCTTATCTTTTGCTAAATCTACCTTCAGACAGACGTAACGGGAAGGTTTTGCCTGCCACAATTTTTTGATAGAATTAGTATCTCTATTGTAGTGGAGCAAGTTTAATTTTAAAATAATATTTGGTTAATTCTAGGTTAATAAAATCTTAAAAACCCTCCCCTTATCTCCCCATCGCCCTCCTCCATTTCCCATTGTTAAGCTAGGTGTTTAAGTGAAACTGAAGTTAAACAATTGGTCAACGCGACTTTTATATTTACTTTTAGCAACTGATTTTATTTTCATCAGTTTGCATATCCTTTACAAAGCAACTGATTTTATTTCTGATCCCTTGTTTTCCTTAGAACAAGATCTCGGCTATGCAGAAGTGTTTCAATATATCAAAGAGTATTGGATTGCACTTTGTTTAGGATTATTAGCTGCCACCAATCGGTCTTTAGTTTATTTGAGTTGGTCGTTACTATTTTTATATCTGTTAGTTGATGACTCTCTTCAAATCCATGAAACCTGGGGTGAGTCTCTGAGTCAGCACCTTAGTTTATCTCCCATGTTCAACTTGCGTATGCAAGATTTTGGTGAACTTATTGTATCAAGTTCAATTGGCTTATTTTTTCTGATTTTAATTGGTACTAGCTATAAGTTTAGCGATCGCCTATCCAGAAAGTCATCCAAGTATCTGATTGGAATGCTCTTGAGTCTTGCCTTATTTGGAATAGCGATCGATCTAGTTCATGTTGCGTTCCGTTCTTTTCCGATGTCCTCTTTACTAGGTCTTTTGGAAGATGGAGGAGAACATGGGGTGATGAGTGTTATTGCTTGGTTTGTTTTCTTACTTCCCGAGGCTTTACAATCAAAAAATTCAGTATTCCCATCGATGAGTTGGAAAGATCACTCTCACGAGGACTTAAAATCGGGGATAAAACGAATTCCAGAAAGCCAAAAGCAATCTTAACTGGAGGACTAGCTATAGCCAGTCTAAATGATTTGTTAAAACACCTCCCCTTTGTCTCCCTTGTCTCCCTTGTCTTTCCTTGTCTCCCTTGTCTCTCCTTGTTCACGAATCAAATAGACTCGCTATAGTAGATTTCTTGCCCTTATTTGGGGAAAGTTGCACACGGCAGAAATAATCCTAAAATTAAAAAACAAAAAGTAAACAGTATAAACCTTACCTCCTTCTGCCTCCTGCATTTTTATACTAGTTATCACTCGTCAAACGTTTTAGAACGTTTCCTTCAGGGGGTGATAAAGATTCGTCAGAATTCTCTGAATTGCGTGCCTTATCGGCTAGAGATTTCCATTTATCGCTAGCACTTTCTCGTGCCTTTTCAATCGCTTGATTGGTTTCCTCTCGGTTGCCAATCCAATCTTTAGTTGTATCTATACCCTCAAATATTGTTTGGGAAGCCTCGTCAGCTTTGTTACTACCTTCCTCTAAATCTAAGGGTTGTGAAGAGGTCTGTGCAACTGGGTAAAATTCAGTGGTTAATGCCAGAGGGTTCGCTGAAGCAGTAGTACCCGAAAAGTTACTGATTCCCAACCCAAAAAATAGGCAAATTTGCACTAAACACAAAGCGATCGCTGGGCGCACTTTATTGAGTTTTGGCTGAATTTTTAAACGGGGTATCATGCTAGATAATAATTCACTAGACTGCTTATATTCTCTTTCAATAGTATCTCTAAACTGATTGAGCTTGCTTCATTCTAAAGGTAGATAAAATAAGGTGAGTATTGCTCACCCTACGTCTTTATAGCGGCTAGTCTGCTTCAAGATAAAAATTGATAATTTTTAATTTTGAATTGTTTTTACGAATTATTATTAATGTTTTAACAAATTTTTATAAAAATTGTCTGTAATTCTAATGAAATTATTCTTGCCATTAGAGATTCTCCTGCTATAGTTGTACAGATTCCCTTCAATTAATTTCTCCAATAAGTGGGGAGATCAAAGAAGAGAAAGAATTAACCAAAAAAATATCCTATGAAACTTCTACCATTGGATAAGCTCGGAGCCAGAGAAATCGAAAGTGGAGTCATTGACTTTGGACTCTTTCTGCCTTGGGTGTCGGCAACCAACGGCAATCGGTTGTGGGTAAAAATCATTCACGAACAAGACCAATTCCTGCAAGACATACAGCCGATGGAGTTTGAACTGACTCATTCCATTGATGCAGAATATGGGGATTATTGGTCAGGAACACTAACTATTAACAGCCAACCCAAACCCCATCCCAAATCTGCTTGGGGAACCCCTGGAACTTACGTTTATCGGTATTGTCTGCATAACCCCAATCGCGGAGAAATTGATTGGATCATCGATCCGTTTGCTAGAGAGTTTGGTGTGGGCAAATTATCCGCGATCACGATAGGCTATGAAGACCATGTATGGAGTGATCAGGAAAATGTCTGGAAAACTCCAGCCTTGAATGATCTGGTGATGTACGAGATGATGATCGACGAGTTCGGTACAGATATTGATGGGGCAATTGAACGACTCGATTATCTAGCAGATCTAGGAATTAATTGCATTGAAGTAATGCCGATTTCCAATGTTGCCCTGACGGTGGACTGGGGGTATTTGCCGATTGGCTACTTTGGTGTGGATGAGCGATTTGGCAATAGAAAAGATTTTCAAAAATTCGTTGATGCGGCTCACAAAAAAAATATTGCAGTCATCTTAGATGCCGTTTATGGTCACACCAGTGATAGTTTTCCTTACTCTTATCTTTACAGGCAGCTAGCATACCATGAAAACCCATTTATGGGTTCATTTGCCAAAGATTATTTTGGCGAAAGCACGGACTATAACCGCACATTTACCCAAGACTTTTTCTTCACAGTCAATTATTACTGGCTTGAGCGTTATCACGTCGATGGCTTTCGGTATGACTGCGTACCTAATTACTGGGATGGTTCCACAGGAAAAGGCTACGCTAACCTAACTTATCGTACATACCAAACAGTCAAAGATAAGAAAGACGCTGGTGATCACTGGCAAAAATTCTTTAACAACGATACGATTAACCTCATCCAATGTGCTGAACAATTAGAAGGCCCGCAAGAGATTCTTAATAGCACCTATACCAACTGCACTTGGCAAAATGAAACGTTTGGGGCAGCTAAGGACTTAGCCCATGGGAATCGAGATCAATTGACTAATTTTGGGTTTCGATTGGGTCTTTCTAACTATCCGGTAGAGGTGACAGCTAACGGTGACAAAATTGCCAAAACAGCGTTACAATATATTGAGAATCACGACCACCAACGCTTTGTCTGCAACTTTGGCTTTATCAATCGGGATAATGAGTTATTAAAAGAGGGTAATCGTGACCTTTGGTACAAAGTCCAACCGTACTTAATAGGAATACTCACCGCCAAAGGAATTCCTCTGCTTTGGCAAGGTCAAGAATTTGGAGAAAACTATTACCTTCCAGACCAAGGTTTTGGACGGGTGATGTTGTTGCGACCAGTCCGGTGGGACTATTTCTACGATGCGATCGGCAACCGTGTAATTTCCTTAGTCAGGAAGCTGGTGAAACTGCGCCGCGAACAATCCCAATTCCGCGAGGGCAACCATTTCTTTTACAATCACTATGAGCGTTATCAGTCCAAAAATATCCTGCTTTTCTCTCGCCAATATGGCAATAGTTTCAGCCTAGTAGCCCTCAACTTTGGGGATTGGGATCAGACCGTGCCGTTCTGGTTTCCTATTAGTGGTGATTATTACGAAGAACTCCAGGGACAAAACAACTTAATTGGGGTTCCAAGTTATTCGGAATATGGGATAACGATTCCCAGCAACTACGGACGTATTTGGACGGTAAAAACTGCCTAAATATCCACCAAATATAGCAATTTTGGTAAAGGGGTAAAATAGTATTTACCCCTTTTTTTAATCGAATTTCAGACAATAATTGAATTGAAATAAGTTTTTAAACCTAGGTTTTACTGGCTAAAGAGTATATTTAGCTATTGAAACTCTAAAGAATTTTTATTAGCGTTACGTTAAGTCAAGGAATTAAGCGATCGCACCCAGTTCAGCTATCGCTAATCTATTCAAGATGAAGTCAAGTAATCGCTCTGCATGAGTTCGTTTAGGGACACAAAACGCACAACATAACCTAATAAAGGATAGTTAAGGATGAGCAAAAACCTTTTCACCCAATCCCTAATTCCTGCTGCTAGCGTTGCTCTCAGCTTAACGATGCTTGACGTTAATCCAGCCCAAGCTATCACCTTTTCGTTTTCAGTTGATAACTTTGTCCATTCACCTAAATGCTATCACTCTTCCTCTGAATATGTATGCCGTCCGACTACCTATGGTGGTAAGCTTTCTGGTACGTTCTCAGGAGAAGATCTCAATAACGACAACATTTTAGAGTACCAAATTTTCCAGGTTGCTGAGGTTACGGATTTTGTTATGCAATGGTCGGATTTGATTGTACCAGCTCCATTTTCATATAGTTTGAGAGAAAATATAGGTCTAATAGACTTTAAATATGACCTAATTTCTAATAAATTTTTGAAGTTCTATTGGATACGACAAGGATCTTACTTTGTTCTCAGTTATAACTCAAATGACTTGTTGCATACACCCTGGACTTTCAAGGAACATAATTATCACCAAGCGTCGAGTAATAAAGAAGCTGTCATTGTACAACTAGATCCGAATCAATCAATCCCAGAACCAGGAAATGTAGGCGCAATCTTGTTTATGGGTGCAGTTGGCTGGTTGAACAAGAAGCGAGTTTCTTCTAAATAGTTCTAGGTTTCAACTCGTTTAAAACGGCAATTCTTCATCTTCTTGATCCGCGATCGCAAGTCGCCAGTTTGTACTTACTTCCTCTTCCACTGGCAGTTTTTCTATCGCCTCTCCAATCTTTTCTTGAAGTGCTTTTGTGAGTTGCACAGATAACTCTAGCTCAATTCCCAATTCTTGGGTTAATTTAGCGAGTTGATTAAACGCTACTTTTTTAGTACTTCGAGCTTGACTGGATAGGCGAAATCCATTAATTTTCGGGACATTTTGAGCCTGCATCGCGGCTTTGAGGCGTTCTTTAATTTGATTAATTTCAGTATCGAGTTGCTTCCACCGATGTTCGACTTGTCGATACCTCAATGTGAGAGCCTCAATATCTTCACTAGCCGGATCAGGAGCGGGAAACTGTAATAAATACTGATGGATTTGTGCGACATAAACAGCATCCATTGTAGCGTAATGGAGCTGATTTGATGTTAGAGGACGTTTGCTCCAATCTCCTCCTTGTTCGGTTTTATCTACAGTGGGGAAATGGCAGAGTTGTTCAGCTAGAGTTTTGAGTTGAAAATTAGGTAATGGGAGCAGATAGTAGGGAATTTTTTGTGCCATTTCTAGGGTACAGGTAACATTTTTGGCTTTACGTTTACCCAAAAAATTGATATCATATTTAGCATTGTGGAAAACTTTCTCAATTGCCGGATTGAGCATAATTTTATCAATAAACTCATTGGCGATATCAGGGTACTGTAAAATATCTAAAACGGATACGGTGTCGCCTTTAAGATCAGTCAAGTTATCCAAAACTTGAATTAAGGACAATTTAGGATTTTCAGTTTTATAGTCCGCTACTTCTGTGTCTAACCACAGGATTGGTGATTGGGTATAGTGAGCGATCGCAGAGCGAATATCTTTGGGTTGGGTGAGGTAGGGCATCGGCAAGCAAGGGTTTATTTTAAGCTTAAACAGTTTTAATTTAGGTTGCACAAGTGGAGAGGATTTTTGAGGGGAAGGAGTGGCTGAGGGAGGAAAAAAAGGGATAGTTGGGGATAAACGGGTGGGTGAAATTAGGCTGTTAAAGACTTGTAACGTTTCAGTGGCGGATTGATAGCGATCGCCGAAGTGATAGCGTACCATTTTGTCTAGAATGGTGGCTAATTCTGGGCTGATGGATACGCGATCGCGCCAGATAATTTCTAGGGTATCAGGGTCTGTCGGGAGTTGGTGGGATTCCTGTTAAGGCTTGAATTCCGACTATGCCTAGGGTATAAATATCGCTACTTGGTTGAGGATAACCTTAAACCACGATAGGAATATGCAGTTTAAATACTTATTAGCTGAGTATCTCTCTCAGCTTTTTGCGACAACCAGTAGGTGTTTTTGGGAAAAGGTGAAATTTTGAGGCTGTATCCTTGATTCTGTAAGGATTTGAAGCCTATTAGCCCCAAACTGAAGTTGTCGCAATTCCTGAAATGCTTACTGTGGTTGGTTTTGAGGCTATTTTTTTTAGGGAGTCTTGCACAAGTGGAGGACGCGAATGCTATATTTAGATCAGCTTGTCGCAATTGCACCTTGAAAACTGAATACACCAAGGCTTTCAGATGCCAGCGGTTGAAATCAACTTAAATCCCT
>DNGI01000078.1:0-22872 GCA_003486645.1 Cyanobacteria bacterium UBA11370
GGGGTGTGGGGGGGGATTAACTGTATGGGTGATTCCGGTTGCTTTTACTACGTCTCGAACAATTTGGCTAACTTCATGGGGTAAGGTGCCGCCGTTGGTGTCGCATAGGACTAGCCATTCTGCACCTGCATCTGTTGCCGTTAGTAGGGTTTTGAGGGCGTAGTTGGGGTTGTGTTTGTAGCCGTCGAACCAATGTTCGGCATCGTAAATGACTCGACGACCTTGGCTGCGGAGGTATTCAATTGTATCTCGGATCATTGCTAAATTTTCATCCAGGGTGGTGTTTAACCCTTCTGTGACTTGAAGATCCCAAGATTTGCCAAAAATTGTTACCCAGTGGGTTCCTGCCGCTAAAATCGCTTGTAGCATGGGATCGTCGGCGGCAGCTTTATGGGGACGGCGAGTTGAACAAAAGGCGACAACTTCGGCTTGGGTTAGGGGTTCTTCTTTGAGTCGCCAGAAAAATTGTACATCTTTAGGATTCGCTCCTGGCCAGCCGCCTTCTATGAAGGGAATTCCTAATTGATCGAGTTGTTTGGCAATTCGTAATTTGTCTTCGAGGGATAGGGAGAGTCCTTCACGCTGGGAACCGTCGCGTAGGGTTGTGTCATAGATCCAAATTGGCTTTGATGGTTGTGAGGTCATGGGTTGGTAGATTGTTTGAGAAAATTGTAAAGAAATGTAAAATAAAACCATGGGGTGGTTAAATCGGGATAATCAAACGCTATCGGTAAACCGACTTAGCCAAACCCGGTGGATGAAGAGTTTGGTAATCCTTAATGCCTAAAGTAACAGCTCAAGGAAAGATTTTTGAATGCGATCGCGGTAGTAATTTACGCCAGGTTTTATTAGAGCATGGCATTGAGTTATACAACGGGAATGCCAAAATTATTAATTGTATGGGCATCGGTAGTTGTGGGACTTGTGCGGTGAGGATAGAAGGGGAAGTCTCACCCCCTAATTGGAAAGATAAAGCGAGGCGAAGTCTCCCGCCCCATTCTCCCACAGCTAATCGTCGTTTGGCGTGTCAGACTAAGGTTTTAGGGGATATTAAAGTTACTAAATTTGATGGGTTTTGGGGACAAGGATCGGAAGTTGTTTGGATGCCGGAAGGGTGTAGCCAGTTGCAGGCTAATGTAGAGGGTAGTAGTTCTTGAGGGGGAGAGAGGGAGAGGGGGAGAGAGGGGGAGGGGGAGAAGTTTATATTGCAAGTTCTTAAGAAAAAAAGAAGGTGTGTGACCTTCTCTTGATGAAAAATGAAAACAATTCTGCAATTTTACATCCTCAAGGATTAAACGGTATTGTGTTAAACAACTTGAGCTACACGGATTGTTTTAAGTTCGTCGTCTCGATAGTGGCGATCGATCCAGCAACGGGGTAGGGATTCACCAGACGGGAAAACTAGTTCTGATTTTAAGTAAGTTTCTGGATCTTGGAGTTCTTCACCTGCATGAGACTGACCAGTAATTTCAGTCCGGCATGGATTATACATACTCTCCAGTGTTAGCACTTCCACGAGGTCGCCGCTAGGCTTGTGCTTCAAGAACATAACGCCTCCTCTGTTATTAAATCCTAACAACTTCAAACCTAACATAAGTTGTTGATATAAAATGTCAAATAGTGTAAAGAGAAAAAGTTTATAAAATTGCAAAAAAGTTCACAATTTATGTCATCGAATCTAAAAGTTCACTCTGAATCTGTAGAGTCTAGCGGTGGTATCTTTCATATCTCTCCGCTAATTCGCATCACATTGATTGCGTTTTATCTGGCGCTGACTATTCCTTTACCCTTTTTAGCACAAGCGTCATCAACTCCAATTCCACCTCTATTTTTATGGATCGGAATGGGTTTGGGATTGATTGCGCTTTATGGTACGTTGAGTGAACGAGTGATTGTGGATGAGGAGAAAATTCAGGTTGCTTATCCGAGTTGGGTTCCTCGATTTTTCCGTAAAGGTTGGTCTTTATCTTGGACGGATGTTAAAGATTTAAAAATGCGAACGACGGGTCAAGGTGGATTGGTTTACTATTTTGTAAGTGAGTCATCGGAAAAGGCTTATTTGTTACCGATGCGAGTGATAGGATTTGCGCGGTTAGTTAAGTTGGTGGAAGTTCATACGGGAATTGATACAAAAGATATTCGTCCTTTGGCACAGCCTTGGATGTATTTGATTTTGTTAGGGTTTACAGTGTTGCTGTTACTGATAGATGGATGGACGATAGTAACAGCGATTACTCAGGGTTTAATTAATAACTCTTGAGGGGGAGAGGGGGAGAAGTTTGATTCAGGGTAATTAGGTGGACATCCTATAAGTCCTGATCAATAAGGTTTTCCAAAGTTACTAATATCGCTGATAAATAACTATGAATCTTAACCTAACGTTCTAATATATTCTCGAAAAACAGGGGATAATTTAAACCCAATTTTGTCTCCTTCTGTTGTTTTGAGCAAATAGCGTTTACTCAAAGATTGTAAGCCATTAATTAAGTCCATTGACGATAAGGATAAGCTTTTCCTTAAATCCTCTCTTGACACGGGTTGACTAGATTTACTGACTTCTACAGCAATCTGTTGTTCTATCGGTGATAATCGTTCAAATAATTCATTGAATCTAAATTTAATCTCTTCTGTCACAAGTAAAGCATCTTCTCTTAAAAATTCAGATACTTTACCTGCAAAAATAGTCCTAATTAAGCTAGCAATATCTTTTAGATAAATTGGATTGCCTTCATATAAATCAATTAATTTCAACCAGCTTTCCTCATCGTTTAATCCCAAGTTAGTCAGAATTTTGATATTGTCTATTCCTTCTAATTCTAAGCACTTAACAGGATATAAGTCTTCATCTAAACAGAGCATTTCTTGACATTGTTCTTGACTGATTAGGATTAAATTACTTTGATGTTCAATCTCTATCATCATTGTGAAAAAGGTTTTATAGTCTTTGTATTCAGTTTGATACTGTCCAGCAAATTGTCCTTTGGTGAATAATTCTTGCACATCATCAAGGACGATTATACATTTTTGCTGACGTAAAAGATTGAATAATTGCGTTAATTTATTGTCAGTTTCAATAGATTCTGTATTAACAGTCGTTAAAATTTCAGTAATAATGCGATCTAAAGATTGGGAGAGTTTGAGGCTTTTCCAGATAACTACATCAAATTGTTGGAGGTTTAGGTCAACAAATTGTTTAACTAGGGTAGTTTTACCGATTCCACTTAGTCCTAGAACTGAGATGAGGCGAGTGTTTTGATTGGTTAGCCAGTTGGATAGGGTTTGAAGTTCGGTTGTGCGATTATAGAAGTGGGTGATTTTTGGGGCTAGGGTTAAATCACAGTAAGATTTATTTACAAAATCGATTTCATCATCTTCATTAGAACCAATATCATTGTTTTTAATTAATGGACATAAATTAAAACTGCTCTTAATGTCTATGCAAAATACTTTTGATGAATTCAAGGAATTCAAGGAGTCTTTTAATCTTTCTATTGTCCAACGGAAATTTGATTTATTAACATCTTCTCCTAACTGATCAGATAAAATTCTATATAATTCACGACTAACATTACCAATATGATTTTCACTATCATAGCCAAACTCATTAGCAATTTCAGCATAGGTTTGACCTTGCCAAATTCCTTGAACTACGTTTTTTTGTATATCATTCAGGTGATTCCCTGTATGCTTCAAGACTAGCTGATCCACCAATTGTAAAACTTCTGTTACAGTCATAGAAGTATATTTAATCATGATTTTAATTATTATAGCTTAGTGTTATCGAAGATTATCAAGGGTTTTCGATGGATTTACTTAATAGTTTTTTACAAATAAAAAATAAAACCAAGTCTTTTCAGGTGGCAGTAGTTAGAAAAGGGTACTTAGCATGGAAGAAACTTAAGTTTGAAGTGACTGGAAAACATTATGGATTTACGAGGCTTTGTTCAAAGTCTAGCAAGGGATATTCTGGGCGATCAGAAGATGTCGGAAGAAGATTTTGAAGAAATCTACAGCATGATTGAAGACAGAGTAGATAATGAACCTCCCCCTCGTTTTGCTTTTATTGGTGAAACAGGAGTAGGAAAATCTTCTACACTCAATGCACTTTTCAACGCAGGTTTAGATGTGAGTCATATTGAGGCTTGCACTCAAATGGTGCAAGGAGTTGAAGTATCCTTTAATGAAGTTGAAGGTGTTAATGGAGCATTAGTCGCTTATGATATGCCCGGATTGGGTGAAAGTCAATTAAAACAAAAAGAACATATTGCACTTTATGAACAAGTGTTAAAAGATGTCGATGTTGCTTTGTGGATTTTAGATGCCCAAAATCGGGCGATCGCTTCTGTACAGCAATATTTGGAAACCGAACTGAGAGCAATTCATCCTAGACTTTTAGAGCAAATGGTAATTGCCTTAAATAAAGTAGAGTTAGTATATCCGGGGGAAACCGCTTGGCATCCTTTAGCTAATTTACCTAGCGAAGAACAAGAAAAAAACATCAAAGGAAGAATCCGTGATGTTAAAAGAAAAATTCGTGAAGTCTTACCCAACTGGCAAGGAAAAATTATAGGATATTCAGCCAATAAGCGCTACAATTTACCCCACCTTTTTGATGCGATGATGGATGCTGTTCCTAATAAAAGAAGATGGGTAGTTGCCTCTCGTAAAGCACTAGCTGATTTTCTGGAATTAGTCGATCCTCAGTTATTACCTCCAGAAAAAAGACGACAAAGAGCAAATCATCAACAACCTCAACCTTCAAAAATGTCAGATATTGTTGCTAATATGTCTCCTGAAGAGTTTGCTAAATTTGGTGGAGATAAAGAAGCATTCTTAGCGTGGGTAAAACAACAAGAACTTTAATCAAATATCTATTGAAGATTAAGTCAACTTCAAAACTAGGAGATTTCTCCATGAGAGCAGTTCCTAACGAAAACTACATTCCCAGTGATGAACTAGCTAAAATTAGAGCTAGATTAGTCAATCAAATCAACTCTATGAGTGATGCCGAATTAAGTATAGCAGCTAAATCCGAAGCAAGTTTAAGAGCTTTTGTAACCGATCTATTTAAGTCAATTGCTAGACTTTTTGGCTATATTGTTGGACAAGTAGTTGGTTTTGGCAGAGATATAGTGAGATCAATTGGTGACGGATGGGCAGAAGGCTGGAAAGCTGGACTAGGTTAAATCCTTGTTTGCTTATATAAATACCTCTACAAAATAATATCTCTTTGTAGAGGTAAATTAACTTAATAGTTTGGTAAATAATAATAAAATGGCTGAATGGATAGCATTTCCTTTTCCTAAATGTCCTAGTTGTGGTAAGCAATGGGGCAAGAACTATCATAAAGATTGTATTTTCAATGGTCAGTTATTAGTTGAGCCTAATCAGAGACAGATTAAATGTGAATCTTGTAGTGAAGAGTGGTACATTTTAAATAGTGAATTTTATTGCTCTTGTGGGTATAATTTTTATCCTTCAGAAGTAGAAAATGCTCTTTCTACAACTCAACTCTTGAGACAGCGTTTACTACAAAAAATTAATGAAATGGATAGCTATGAAAGGAGTATTAGAACAAAATCACAGAGTTCATTCCAGCAATGGATTTATGATATTAGTTATGACATAGGAAGACTGTTAGGTACAACAGTATCGAAAGCTCAAGAACTGATTAAAAACTTTTTTGATAAGTGGTCATTTTAGTTATGCTTAAAAAACCAAATTTATCTATATCATGCCACTATTACCGATTTTACACTCTCAGGAAAAGCAGGAGCAATAAACTTCCCCTTATCCTCTAAACTCACATAACCCAAATTAACTGCCAATTCCATCACCTCAACTAAAAACCTTCTTAACTCTCCTAAAACCTGACTTTTCTCCAACTCATACTCCTGTTGATTAGGCTGATAAGTAAACTTCCTTAATTGCCACTCAACCTGATCACCTATCGGCGTTAAAATTACCGTAATATGATAACTTTCTGCAAAATCTATACGAATGCTTTTACCCTGCTCTAATTCCCCAATTTGTTCCGGAAACCGATCTTCTAATAGCATACAAATATCGGGGTCAAAAAACACAGTAAACTGAATCTCACCAATTTCCACAACTACTCGGCGATCGCACTCATAACAAAAACGACGTAATCGCAATTCAAAATCAGATAATTCCCCTAGAGGATCGTCAGGAGGTAACGCATAATTTTCTAGATTACGCTCGGCAAGTTTAAAATTAGAATTATATACCAAGAAGTTCTCCTACTTCATCTACTTAATACCAAACTCTCACATAAACTTTTGAGGGAGACGCTTTCTGTTTTGTCTGATCTGCCTTTCTCAGGTGTAATTCTCTAGAGGAAACTCACCCTTAACCCGTCATAATATAAAATAGACTTCCTACCTCAATCTAGTACTATGCTAATCTCCGTCATCAAAGAACACATCGAAATTACTCCTGGAGTATGTGGCGGAAAACCTCGGATCGCTGGACATCGCATTAGAGTTCAGGATATTGTCATTTGGCATGAACAAATGGGAATGTCACCCGATGAAATTCTCTATCACTACCCCAGTATTACCTTATCGGACATCTATGCAGCCTTAGCTTATTATCACGATCATCGAGATGAAATTCGCTCCTCAATTGAAGACGATGAAGAATTCGCCTGCCAAATCAAAGCTCAAACACCATCTCTAGTGCAACAAAAATTGAAAACTCATTATCATGGCAAAGATTGAATTTTATTGGGATGAAACTACTGTCAAAATTACTCTCCGATTAAAAATGAGGCTAACGCCATGCAGTTGGAATTAAAGCGATTTAATATACCACCAGGTCATAAAATATTTCTAGAGGATGTCACCTGGCAAGAATTTGAATCCATTTTAGAAGATTTAGGAGAACATCGTGGGTCAAGAGTAGCCTATGATAGCCGAGTTTTAGAAATTATGACCCCGTTACCAGAACATGAAACCAGCAAGCTGTTTATTACTAACTTTGTTGAAATTCTACTCGAAGAACTAGATATTGATTTTTACCCTCTGGGTTCGACTACATTTAAAAATAAAGATATGCTCAAAGGAATAGAACCAGATAACTGTTTTTATATTCAAAATGAAGCAGCAGTAAGAGGCAAAGATAGATTAGATTTATCCATCGATCCACCTCCTGATTTAGCCTTAGAGATAGATGTAACGTCTCGTACTCATCAAAGTATTTATGCCGCATTACGAGTGTGTGAATTGTGGCGATTTGAACAGGAAAAATTACAAATTTTAGTCTTGCGAGAAGGTAGGTATGTTGAATCAGAATTTAGCTCTATTTTTCCTAATTTACCCCTTATTGAAGTAGTTCCTCGATATTTAAAACAAATCAAAACGGCTGGTAGAAATAGCACGATGAGAGCGTTTAGAACTTGGGTACGGGAACAAATTACACGAGCATAAATAAGCAACCTATACTCAATAACATACACAAACCTCTGTATCTAATTCCCAAAGGATTCACCTTGACAACCTCTAACGAAAGCACCCCTATTCCCCACTCCCCACTCCCCACTCCCCACTCTCCCCAACTCCAACTCAAACAGGTGAGTCTAATAACCTCATCCAGAGGAGCAATTCCAGGAACATCGATATTAACTGATATTTCCTGTGAGATATTCAGGGGCGATCGCACTTGTCTGATTGGCCCATCGGGTGCTGGCAAAACGTCACTGTTACGCCTATTAAACCGCCTGAGTGAACTAACAACGGGTACAATTTATCTCGAAAATCAAGATATTAGAACCATTCCAGTTTTACAGCTACGGCGGCAAGTAATGTTAGTACCTCAAGAACCCAAACTGTTAGGAATGACGGTTCAAGAAGCACTCGCTTACCCGTTAGTATTACAGCAATTACCGCAACGACAAATTCAAGAACGCTTACAAACAATTCGAGAACAAATGCACCTTCCAGAAGATTGGTTAAACAGAACGGAATTACAACTTTCTGTCGGACAACGGCAATTAGTTGCGATCGCGCGTGCTTTAGTAACTCAACCAAAAATTCTGTTACTTGACGAACCCACATCGGCTTTAGATGCTGGGACAGCCTCTCATGTTCTCAACATTTTAACGGATTTAGCGTTTCAAGCTCAAATAACAATGATTATGGTGAATCATCAGCTTGATATGGCTCAACTCTTTTCTAGTCGAGTATTGTATTTACAAGAGGGTCAGTTACTTGAAGATGTTCGAGCAAATGAGATTGATTGGAAACAATTACGAGAACGATTAGTAGAAGCTGAGGTTCAAGCGTCTCAAGATTGGGTGTGAGTTTGTTGTTGGTTGTTGGTTGTTTGTTGTTTGTTGTTTGTTAGTGGTTATATGATGAAAAAACAACGGACAACTTATATTAAATCTGTTAGCATTCTTATTGAATCGTGGAGAGTAGGGAGTAAGAACGCAGGACGAAATACTTATGACAACCAACAACCAACAACCAACAACCAACAACCAACAACTAACAACTAACAACCAACAACTATTCCCGAACAGCTACCGACGTAGAACGACGGCTGAAATTATTGTTATGAGTTACTACTCCTCCTGCTGTTAGTTGATGTTCCTGGAGTATTTCTGAATTAAATCGATAGCCGACATTGCGAACCGTTTGAATCATACTTGGTTGTCGAGGATCGGTTTCAATTTTTTTCCGCAATGAGAGAACATGAGTATCAATTGTGCGGGGGTTATCAATTGCATCGGGCCAAGCGCGGCGCAACAATTCCGAACGACTTAACGGCAGCCCTTCCGCTTGTGCTAGCACGTAAAGTAAACTAAATTCTTGAGGAGTCAGATCAATAAACTCTCCTTTAAAACATACCCGACGCTGCACTAAATCAATTTTTAGATCACCATATTCTAGCGTCATGGGAGCAGCACTGACCCTACCCCGTCGAATTAGCGCCTCAACCCGCGCCATAAATTCTTGCATCCCAAAGGGCTTAGTAAGATAATCATCAGCCCCAGCTTTAAGACCTCTAACAATATCAAGCTCCCGATCGCGGGCAGATAACATTAAAATCAGGGACTGTCGCTGCTGCTGAAGCCATTGGCAAAACTCTACACCATCCCCATCCGGTAAGTCAGAGTCTAAGATCACCAATGTCGGTTGGCGATGATAGAATGTGTCTCTTGCTTGAGCCAGCGTAGCGGATTGGGAGACCCAATAGCCTGCCTGCTGCAAGTGCCATCCTAGTAGCGATCGCAAGTTCGCGTTGCCCTCGATAATCTGAATACAAACAAATCCCACGGCAGCTTCTTTCCTCTGTAGCCGTTGTTTCTTAAACTAACAGAGTTAATGTCAAGATTTTGTAACAAAGGCTACTCCAGAGGATGACAGCAGTTTGGAGTTGAATGGAAGCCATCCTCGTTGCCGTTAAAATTATGATTGACTGAACCAGGAAAATGCTCGTTTCTAGCGAGATTTACACAAACTTGTTGCAGAGGGCACAATCTTTAGAAAATAGCTAGGTTATCCTAAAAATAGGATTAAACGTGTATTTAAAAAGCCCTAATTGATCAGGTATCATGACAAGCCCAGCTACTTCCGAATCCAGCCAACTCTCCCCAGATAGCCAAATCTGGCACAACCTCAAACACGCGATCGCTGCCAGTTCAGGATTTCAACGCTGGCAAATGGACTATAGCGTTACCGATAAACTGCCAGACGATAGCTTGGAATGTTTGGTGCGTCGGTATTTGCGTGAAACCTTAGAAACTCTAGCGTACTAGTACAAGACGGCAAAAGGAAAGTGACCACCTGTGAAGGAAAAGGGGGACAAGGGGGACAAGGGGGACAAGGGGGACAAGGGGGAGATTGTAGCTGGTTACTTATTTCCGCCACGCTGTACTAGAAAAGATCAATATTGGGTAGGCTCCCAGCAACTTGGGCGATATCCTGTACAATCTCAACTAAGCGATCGCCTTCAAGATGTACCTCTGCTGTGGGGTAATTTTCTAGGGTTTCAATGAGGGTAATCTGATCGTCATCTAAAGCGGACATCACAAGTGCTGATCGCAAAGACTCCCGACTGGCGCGATCGCTGGGAGTGTGAACGACTTCACTAACGCGATCCAGCATAGCTTCTCCAAGGGGATTATTGAGAATGCGGGAGAGTAGTACTCCTTGGACAGGAATTTCTTGGGTTAGCGCCTTTCGTAATTCATCCGGTTCTTTTCCAGCGAGTTTGAGATAAGCTCGTAGGGAAGAAGAAAGTTCTCCGGTTTGAGCAAAAGTAGATAATTCGGGAACGGATACCGTCTCTCGGAGAAACTTATATTTGAGAACTACTGAGTCAGCGGCGTTTACAGCACGGCTGAACAGTAAAACGCTGGTAAAAAGAATTGAACCTAGGAGTGATGTGAATTTTAATTCATAATTCATACGTCCATAATTAACAATTTTTTATCAAGGATGAAATCTACCATCGGGCATAATCGTAGTATTCAGCTTAGTCTCCTTGAGGGTGGCATTTTCTAGGTCAGCATTTCGCAAATCAGCCCCTCTCAAATCCGCGAAATTCAACTTAGCGTTACTCAAATCTGCCCCTGTGAGATCTGCTAATCTTAAGTCAGCATTGGTTAGGTTAGCACTCGGTAACTTAGCTAAATTTAAACCAGCACCCACAAGGGTAGTACGGGTAAGATTTGCGCCAATTAATGCTGCTACAATGAGATTAGATCCCGTTAAATTGGCATTGGAAAGATTAGCATAAATTAAGCTAGCGCCACTCAAATTAGCTCCTTGAAGATTAGCACGCCGGAAGTCAGCACGGCTGAGGTTAGCACCGGAAAGATTTGCACCTCTCAAATCCGTATTGCTTAAGAGTGCATTGGGCAATTGTACAGCACTCAAGTCACACTCCACACAGCTACCCGTTTGCCGCAGTTGTTCCAGATCAGCGGGATTGAAGGCTTTTGCTGACGTTGGTAGGTATAGAGTTAGGAGAATGGTGATAGTGAAAATTTTGAATTTCATGGTTCCATGGTTTTTGGTTTTTGGTTTTTGTCTAAAGGGTGAAAGCTAGCGATCGCATTTGGGTTTTTAAGGCATTTTATGTGTACTATGAGGATAGTAAAATTAAAATTATTTCAATTTAAGTTAGGTGTAGCCTAGATATTGATTTAAGGACGCTGTTTTATGAAAATGCCCAACTTTATCATCATTGGTGCTGGTAAATCTGGAACAACATCGCTCTATAAGTATCTGCAAGAGCATCCGCAAATCTTTATTCCTTCAATGAAGGAAATCTACTTTTTTGCCTTTGAGGGTCAACCTCATCCAATCGGTATAACCAATTTTAAAGACTATCAGGCACTATTTCAAGAGGCTTCAGAAGAGCAAGTGATTGGTGAAGTTTCTAGTATTTATCTTTTCCGACCACAAGCTCCTGAGCGCATAAAGTACTACTTACCCGATGTAAAATTAATTGCTATTCTTCGCAATCCAGCGGATCGGGCATTTTCAGATTATCTCATGAATCTTAATAGACATAATTTATCTAAATCAGACAAAAATAGCAAACCCATGCGGGATTTTGCTGAGTTAGTGAAAGAGAAACATTACTTTATTCAAATCGGATTTTATTATGAACAGTTAAAGCGATATTATGACAGGTTTGACCCTAGTCAGATCAAAGTTTATCTTTATGAAGATTTAGTGACTGATGCGCGTGGCTTGGTACAAGATATTTTTAGGTTTGTGGGTGTAGATGATTCGTTTGTTCCAAACACATCTCAGAAACATAAAGTATCTGGTCTCCCGAAGAATCAAGCTATGCATAGACTACTCACAAAATCTAGTCCAATGGGTTCCCTGGCAATATCGATCCTTAAACCGTTCATGCCAGCGCAGCTACGCCAGTATATTCGAGACAAAATTATTGGCGGTATCGTTAAACAAAATCTGAGTAGACCCCAGCTTTCATCACCAGTGCGGCAAGAATTAATAGAAATTTATCGCGAAGATATATTGAATCTACAAAATCTCATTAATAGAGACCTTTCTACATGGCTAGATGGGTGAAATATCTATAAACATTGCTTTGGATCAAACGTTCAACCAATGAGAACAATCTAATCCAGTCAGTTCCTGTAATTGAACAATGTCATCCTGATAAATTTTGATTAGTTTCCTTCTCGCTTGAACGGATAATGGTGGAATTGGAGGTTCAACGATCTGGTCAATCAGTTGTTTTAGTTGTGGTAATATCCGTTTCAAAATAAACTGAAAAAAATGTTTAAGCTGCTGGTTCGACCGAAGCAATTGCAACGTTAATCGAGTAACCAAATTAGGCTTGAGTTTACCCTTATGGTAGATGCGATCGCGCTGGACTTCAAAATTCGGATCTACTCCGATGAACGTGAAGAGTTCCTTGATAAAGTAATCAGGTCTACTGACTAGCTCATCATAAAGCATTATTTTGATTTGCTCTCTCGGAAATAATTTAAAATAATTTGTTAGATGAGCGTAGTAGTAGCCAGGTTCAATAAAATTGGTTAATTCTAAAAGTTTTGACTGAAGTTCTTTGAGTTCTTTTCTGCTATATTTTTTTTTAAAACAAGCATGGGAATAAGCCCTATCAGCGGGGTTGCGAAGTACAGCAATAATTTTCACATCAGGAAATAAATGTTTAATTCTTTGAGCCACTCCATCGGCATGAAGATATACACTAGACACTTCACCTAAAGCGATTTCGTTGGTAGCATCCTTGTATTGCTCTAGATATTTGTCTGCATCTTCAATAGATTTAATTTTACGTTGAGTTAGAATATCTTCACCCTTATTCGGAATTAAATATACTTGTGGATGTTGTTTAAGATAGTAGTGGAGAGATGTTGTCGCCGCTTTATGGGCACCGATGATTATAAAGGTTGGATCGTTCATAAATCTCTTCCATTATTCAAAATAGGGAATAAAAACAATCGGAGTATGAAGAGCGTATAATCGGCTACTTTTTAGTAGAGAGAGCACCTACTCAATTACCTAATCATTAGCCGTAATATACCATGTTCAATTGATTAATGAAACCAAGTGGTATTTTTTCTAGTTGTACAGCACATTTAGCTAGCCACTTTTATAGTTTCTTTACAAATAGCCTCGCTTCTCAAACCAGGTTTGCTTAGGCGTGCATCTGGGTAACTTCATAGGACTGAACTCATCTCTCACCGATTAACCTGTCTACGATCTATATCACCAAATTGACATAAAAGCATCACTCCCTAAGAGTAGGAAATCATAGATATTGAGATATACTGACACCTTACCAGTAATGTGAGTTGTGATTAGAGGATTGGGCGATGCTTGAAAAACTAGTGCTAGCGATCGCAATTACATTCTCAATCTATGTATCTGTAGAATCTGGATTCTACAAAACCCCTATGTCTTCAGTTCTACAAGTACCAGTAAATCCACATAGACCTGTGGGTCACTAGCCTTTTTTTTGAGTGGGTTTGATAATTCATATTCAAATTCATTATCAAACATAGCTCTTTAAAATCGATGTTTGATATTTTCTTTAATTTTCTGCAATAGACTTTTCTGGCTAGGAGTTCGTAAAGACTCATCATCTGGCATTTCTTCACCTAAATAACGGTAATATTTCCAGATATCCCAGTAAGGACAACCCGGTTGAATCCGAATGCCTGCCCAGTGTAAGTAGTCTAAGGGTTGATTGACATTCGGATCGATGAGTTGATTTCCTTGAATTTGAAAATGTTTGCTCCCTGCCCAACTTCCCGGCGCACCCCCTGATCGGCGAACAATATTAAACCGATTGGGCACTTCTTTCAAAATCATATAGTTTATAATTGGTTGATCAGAGGTCTTTTGAGAAAAGTCAAAGTATTCGGGATGATTAGCACATTTAGCAAAAGTTTTATATAAATTTTCTTCTGAAATAAGATTTTTCTTAGCTCCCCAAAATCCGCCATTAAAAATATCCTTAATTTCGCTTTCTTTTATGACACCATCTTCAATAATTTTCGGGCTAAAAACATTTTTAATTCCTCCCGAATGTTGGTAATCATAGCAAATAAAATCATACTCGTTAAGATAGTCAGCCGTATTGATTATTTTGTCAAAGACAACCAGATCCGTATCAATATAAATAAACTTATCAAATGACCCAAACCAGCACGCTTGTTTACGAAATTGATTAGGTCTAGCGAAAAAGCCTTCACCAAAAATTTTGTATAATTGATTTGCCAGACGGTCTATGAATTCTAAATCTTGATAAATTTCTACACCATAGGACTCCTTTAAAAGTTTAGCGATCGCTTGGTAGTTATCATCATAGGGAATTAAAACAATTGGAGTCTCAGTATCGTGTAAACGAATACTCTTGAGAAGTGCGATCGCCTGATCGATAACCTTATCGTTAGCTGTAATATAAATACCACGACTCATTGCAACATCCTCATTACGTTAATTTCAGTTTTTTTAGTACTCGTTTGGCAAGACTCGGAGGTTGATTGTAGGGTTTTGGCTTGGCTGTAAACTTGGGTCTTTTGTCAGGTTCATGAAGATACCGATAATATAAAAATGTATCCCGATAAGGAAAATCAATATTTTCTCCCCTACAGACTTTAGCGAAAAGTTTCGAGGATAAGCCGATATAGTGAAGGTAGGTTAGACGATGACCTTTATCATACAAAATATGATCGTTCTCTTCAAAGTGAGGAGATGTGACACAGCATCCTGTTTTTTCTTCTTGAGATAAATTTAAAGCCACGTTATAGACAGATAAATTAGATCTCATCATCATGTAGTTGATGAGAGTTTGATCGGGTGCCATGGGATAAAGGACTTCCGCATCTCCATCTTGCAATTTTGAGATTAACCAATTTCGTTGATCTTGATCAAACAAACCTTTTTTAGACGCATAAAATCCTGAACAAAATATCTCAGTTTTAATTCGTTCTGATGAAAATAACTTAGTGAGTTTACCAGAAGCCACCTCATAAACATGAGTTGGGTCGTTATACTGAAAGTCATAAACAACACAATCACTATCCTGGAGTTGGGCAAAAATAAACTCGACAGATGCCATAATTAACGTATCCGCATCCATGTAGAGGAAGCGATCAAAAGGACCATCAAACGCACAGTAACGCCGATGAGTTCCAAAACGATGATAGCTCGTACTACCAGCCTTACGCCACCGTTGAAAAGCGGTTGGATGAGTATCCCAAGCACGTTTAGCAAACTCATCCCATCGCTGCATAGATTCAACATTATCGTAGAGTTGAACGTTGGGGCGACGGTCAATTTCGGCAGCAATTTGGCTGGTATCGTCGTTATAAGGATAGATACAAACGGGAGTTTCTGACCCTAGAATAGCATCAATACTATTGAGTAAAGCCACGAGTTGGTCGTAAACTTGGTCACTCGCTAAGGTACAAATCCCATCCATAATGTTTAAGAGAATTGAGTAACAAAATCAGATAACCAATTGAGAAGATTGAGTTTGTGCAGGATAATTTGTCTGGCTTCTGCGATCGCATCCTTGGCTTGATACCAAGCATCCGGTGTAGCTGTCACTTCTTTAATATAAGCGATTCCCTTTTCATCTAGGCTAGGTAATCTTAGGAAACTTCCTGGCGGCATTAATTTATCCGCCGCCGATCCTCCATAATAGATCGGTAAACACCAAGCTAAGAGAGAATCCCACAACTTCTCACTCACATACCAATCATTTCCAGCATAGTTCTCTATCGAGAGATTGTAATAATAAGGAGCCATCACATTCCATTTATTATTAACCTTACCCCCTGCACGCGCCCAGTCTGGTAAATTACGCCCATACAGATCAAACTCTGCGCCACTCTCCCTTAATGACTTTAAAAAAGCTAAACGTTTACGATGTTCCTCCGTGCGATCAATTCCTGAAGTAATCCAGCTACAAGGTTTTACCTTTTCTGGTGGCTCCATTTCATTTAATTCTCGAAAAGAATTGTTATGATACCAAATGGCAGGCATATAAGCAGGAGTTGGGGCAAAGTCATCCGGGCCAGAAATATAACCACAATAATTCTTAGCCGTTTCATAATTCCTCTGATTAGCTTTAATCACCTTCTCTAAAGGGGGTTCTCGCAATAAATAAATAGTTCGTTCTTTCGGCACGCCACGCAACCGAGATTCTATATTTGGTTCTTGCTGCTTTTGCGGTTTACCAAAACGTTTCCACCAAGGAATTTTGGGGCGGGGTTTGTGAAAATCGTACTGATACATTAGTAAAAAATCGGGCTGTGGGGCTTGTGAAAGGATTTGAATGTTTCCCCACACTCCCAAAGGATTCGGAGTTTGTTGCCAGAGCCAATCGCTTTGAGTCAAACCCGGATATCCTGTAATCATACCCACAATTTTTTTGCCCATAGTTTGTTGCTGGTTGTTGGTTGTTGGTTGTTGGTTGTTGGTTGTTGGTTGTTGGTTGTTGGTTGTTACTTGTTACTTGGCAGTTGTTAGTCGTAAAAAATAGCAATCAACAACGCACCAGTGACTAACAACAAACAACAACTAACAAACAACCAACAACTAAATTGTTACTACCAAGGGCTGCCCACTATCGTTAATGCACTCCAATAATAGGGATGAGTAAATTTTAAATCTCCTAACTCAGCGAGTTCTTCAGATAAGGGGACGCGCACATCACCTGTTACAAGTTGACCATCCTCCAGTCGCACTTCACCCTTAAGCATAGCAAGTTGTGCTTGTCGCAAGGCTTCTGCTTTGATGGGAGCAGTTTTCAAATGTTCGTAGAAGCTTGTCATTAATCCTAGTGTCCCCGCATCGCTAACATACCATAAACTTCCTATGGCAGACTTTACTCCTGCTTGTATTGCCAAGCCAGCAAAGCCTAATTCCGCCTGTTCATCGCCTAGTGCTGTGCGACAAGCACTCAACACTAAAAGTTCTGTCGGTGGGTCATTTAATCCTAGCTTACGCAATTGATCAAATTGTAACTTTTCGTTCCACAATTGAATGTAGGAGTTACTCGGATTACCGGGTTTAAATTCACCGTGGGTGGCTAAATGCACAATTCCAAAGGGTTGAGATGAACGCACTTTCTTGAGATTTTCTAACGTAAAAGCTTGGTTAAGGAATGACTTTCCTGACCAAAGTTTACCTGTAATTTCATTTAGTTCTAATGGAACGGCTGGTAAGGGGTTTAAATCAGTAAAGGTATCAGCCCCCATCGCCAAGACTTCAACATTCCGAATATCGACATAACGAGTATCGGTGAGGGAAAGACTCGGCATTAAACCAATACTGTATCGTTCCACTAAAAATCCAGTCCCATCATGTAGTGCTGCAATAGGTAGGGAGCGCAATCCTGTATCCATAATAAACCCAAGATTATCAATTTTTTGGGCTTGTAAATACTCCTCTATTGGTGCAATTATCCACTGATAAAGTTGCTTAGAAGGAGTCAGATAGTCACGGGGAATGCGAATATCAGTGACGTTGCGGCGGAATTCTTGAGCAACTTTTATGACTTGTCCACGAGTTACTCCTGCTACCCGTCGCCGAATAGGAGGACCCTCTGATGTAATGACTAATAGTTCTAATTGATCGCTATCTTGGGGTTGAATACCGATAGTTGGTTCAGTTCGTTGTAGATAGGTATCAAACTCTTGAGTCGTTGTTGTTTCGAGTCCGGTAAAGTTAGAATTAGCTGGAATTTCTGTAGGCACAAAACTAACATAAACGAGAGCTGGTTTTTTGCCAACGGCTCGTTCAATTTCCCGCAAGATTTCCCGCGCTTGATTTTCAGTTTTAATCGGCGTACTCGCTGAAAGAGGTTTCTCGATTATGGATGATAGTATCGGTATCTCTTGTGGCAGAACTGTACAGGCAAGGGGGTTATCTTGTAATTGGCAATTCAAGGGTGTATCATTACCACCACCATTATTATCATCATCATCACCACCACCATTATCATCATCATCAGGTGGTAGTTCAGTAACTTTGACACTTACTTGTACCGGATCTGAAGTGGAAACGCGATCGCTTGCCACAATGGTGAAGGCTGGAATATTACCTGTCTCACCCTCTGGGGGAGTGTAAACTAAAACTGTATCTACAGTTATATCTGTTCCAGGTGTTACTGGTGTGCCATCTTCGAGTGTTAGTGTTCCGGCTGTAATCTCCTTAATTTGGATTGTGGTATTGTCGAGATTTGAATCTTCTATATCTAGATTTAAATCGGATATTTTGAATTGAATAGATTGATTTTCTTTGACAGTAAGTCTTTGTGGATTCCCTGCTAGTGTTGGTTTTTGATTAATGAATGAAAAGCTGATATTGCCCTGGGTAGAGGTAACGTCATTTGAAAGATCCGTACCATCATCCGGAAATTCTTGTGTTGGCGAAATTATGTTACTAGCACCCGCATTAATCGCTCCCGCTGTACCATTTTTACTGGCATCTCCTACAGTAAATAAATCATTATTTACTCCGCCATTGTGGGTAATAGTTACGGTTCCAGATTGAGTACTTCCTTGAGTTAAAATAGTTGTATTGCTTGGAACTGGAGGACGATTAGGCTCGCTAGGATCGCTGATTATTCCGATTCCCCTAACTACTCCATCAGGTTCATCAGGAATTCTATTAGCTGTGATAGTAACATTGCCACCTGTACTCGTTGACGAAGTATTCGGTTCAGAATTGATCTGAGAAACACCTTGAGTGTTGATACTATTAAAGATAATTTTGCTTCCCTCTAAGGTTACTGAGTTGCCAGTTGCGTTTCCCGAAGAAGTAGAATCTCCCATCAAAGCCAAGGAAGCAGCCGAGGAATCAATTGCACCTGTTTCAATAGTGTCGGCGGCACTTAAATTGACTGCACCAGCGATCGCCTCCTTAGCATCAGCAGAAGTATCTCCCTCACTCCCTTCGCCAGCTTCAGCAAAGGAAAAAGCAAAGGAATTAATTGCGTTTGTAGTAATAGCACCTGCTGTAGACGTTAAGTTTACTGAACCGCCTGTTGCCATTCCCGAACGAGCAGAAAAATCGGAAATGTCAGAGGAAGAAGCAGAGGAATTAATCTCTCCTGTTATGGTGATATCATCTGTCGCCATTGCGGTTACTGAACCACCGATACTGTTGAATTCACTGTTGCTAGTACCTGAAGAATTAATCCCACCTGTTGTGATAGTGCCGCCAGCATCTAATTCGACTAAACCCCCTTCAGAGGTATCTGTACCTCCACCTGTAAAGGAGGGCGTATTATTAGAAAATGAATTAATTGCGCCTGTTTCAATATCACCTTCAGCCGTTAACCTTACAGCACCCCCTTCAGAACCATAAGGATTATTTGCTTCATAAGAGGAATTAATCATATTGGTTGTGATATCACCACCAGATGTTAAGGTTACTGAACCCCCTCTATTTTCTTCAAAAAAAGATGAGAACGTAGAGCTAGAATTAATTTGATTTGTCATAATATCACCAGGAGCAGTGAGATTAATGTCGCCTCCATTGGTAAAATTAGAGCTAGCATTGAGAATGCCTCCGGTGGTATCAATGAAACCATTATTGCTAGTAAAGCTAATACTACCGCCCCCTGTTGTAATAGGAGCATTCACATGAATATTACGACCGGCGTTAAAAATCAAATTGAGGACATGAATGTCACTGTTATTAATGATTGAAGCAGTGACAAAGATATCATTAGCGGCATCTAGCGTGAACGTTACATTCGTCTCTCCTAAGAAAACATTAATCGGAGTCTCTACCGTAATATTTCCTGCCTGAGTTCCTGTTGTTCCTGTATTAATCGTGACACTAGTTCCTCCATTAAGGGTATCTATAATCTTTTGTACATCAACTACAGCATTGTTACCACTTGGCGTGAAAATATTAGGATCGCCTCCACTAAAAGATCCATTACTAGTACCAGCAGTTGATATCGTGACATTCCGAGGATCGAGCAACCACATCCCAGGTAAACCATTTGTAGCGGTAGCATCCACTGAACCTGCTAACACTTCTAACAGGTTTTTACTGGATGTTTCTACGAACCCACCATTCCCGCTTTCAATTCCACCACGAGCGGAAATATTGCCGGAAAATCGAGTAAAATTATCAGACCAAACAATAACGTTTCCCCCATCGCCATTCACTCTGGCATCGGCATTAATAGTGGCTTGATTGCCTATAACAGTAGTTTGCGATCGCGGTACTGTTCCCCCTCCTTTATAATCTCCACCGAGGCGAATATTACCCCCGCCACTATTACCAGAAACATTAATATGTGCCTGATCCACGACACCGACAACAGTACCAAACACATCTACATTTCCGCCTCTTCCAATTGAAGGAACAGACGCATCTAAAGTCCCAGAGTTTATAACTGTTCCTGTCTGATTAGGAATGACTGTACCCGCCGCTGTTTGTACAGAATTATCGGGATTAACAGTTAATCCTGTTTCCACACCACTACCTGTCAGTAATTCTGCTAATGTTGATGGCGTTATAGTCTCGTTATTTGGAATTTCTAAACTCAAAACCTGACCTTCTTGACTGAGGCGCAATCGACTGGTTCCGGGTACTGCCACCACGCTAATATTGCCACCTGGAGTTTTAATTATTCCGGTGTTAATTACACTTCCTCCAATCAGAGAAAGATTTTGTCCTTCTTCCACCGCTAATGTGCCAGCATTAATAATAGCATTGGGCTGTAATGTATTAAACTGAAATCTAGTAGGATTCCCGACTAAACTGTTATAATCATTCGTTCCAATTGCCTTAAACCATCCACCATTAAGTCCAATCCCTGTCGCAGTGGTAGCGGTAAAGGAAGCGGGAACATTAAGTTGAGCATTTGCACCAAAAATAATCCCGTTTGGATTCATCAAAAATAAATTTGAGTTCCCGCCTGTGACTTGAATTAAACCGTTGATGATAGAACGATTTTCTCCAGTAACGCGACCTAAAATATTTTGAATGGATGGATTAGAAAGAAAGTTAGCGATCTGGTTTTTGTCTAAGCCAAACTCACTGAAACTATGGAAAAGATTATCACCGTTTCGAGAAAACTTGCCGCCAGTAATATCTAACCGATTCCCCTCAGATCTAACGACTGTCCCCGTGCTACCATCTGAAACGATTGGTTCAGCAAGAGCCAGAGATGGCAAAAGGCATAAGCTAAAAGGTAAAACAACCGAGGCAATTTTTGATAAAGAATTTTGGAGTTGAAATTTTATATTTGGACTGGCAAAATTAAGTAATTTACAATCAGTTTTATACCTACGTCTGTATGCCACCTGTGCTGCTCTACGGGCGCGACGAGCTTGTTCAATTTGTTCCTGTTTGGAGATACTTTCTGAATGGGTGCGATAGTAGTATAAGGGTTTGTTAACGTGCTGCACCTCGGTAATCTCAGAAAGCCGCAAACACAGTTCATAGTCCTCAACAAATTCAAAGGATTCATTGATACCACCTGCTTGCTCATAGACACTCCGACGTATCAACCGAAAGTGAAATGTCATGAATTGATGGAGCAATTCTTCTTTCGAGTAGGGAATAATGGAACGATACCCGTAGGTAGCAATTTTGCTTTGTTCATCAATTCCTAAATAACTGGTATAAACCATCCCAATTTCTGATTGAGTATCAAGAACAGCGGCGGTTTCTGCTAGGGCGGTTGGGGCGAGTAAGTCATCACTGTCTACCCAACCGATGTAAGTCCCATGAGTTTGAGCGATCGCTTCCTTTAACGAAATTCCTCGCCCTTGATGCTTTGCCCCTACTACCCTGATGCGCTGATCCCGTGTAGCATAGTCATGGGCGATCGCTAACGAGTTATCCGTCGATCCGTCATCCCAAATCAATAGTTCAAAATCACCTTGGGTTTGGGAGAGAACGCTCTCTATTGCTCCGCCTAAGTAGCGATCGCGGTTATAAGTGGTGATGATTATTGAAATTGGTACTGCCATAAATTCCCCCAAGGTCGCTAGTCTTACAGAATGAGATGGTTCTTGAATGTTTCGGATTTTAATATTTTTTTATATTTCAAGTCTTTTTAATAAAAAAATCCTTTTTTAAACCAACAAAACCAACCCTTTTAGCTTGACAATTTTATTTTCTTGATTAACAGCTCATCTTGCTTTATTACTATAACGAATGAGTAAATTTTTGCGGGTAAATCTTATTGAAGATTTACATAATAGTGACCCCTGACGGCGGAAAAACGACGAATCGATCATCAAAACTCAATCTCCTCAACTCCGCTGGCAGTTATTTCATAACCCCACTCCGGATGCTGTAAGATTGACTTTTCTATTTCTGGTCGGAGAATTGGATCAGCCATAAACTGTTGAATTGTAGCAATATCAGGTCTTTTTGCAGACAAACTTAAATCTTGAATAGAGGGGGTTGTTTGACGAGAACGATTGAAATGACCCTTGACCATGTGGCACAATCGCTGATAATTCTCAATTCGCTCTTCCAAGGTATGCCCTGTATCAAAATCAGCAGCAGTGCGGACAGGTAATAACGGCGCTGTTGTTTTGGAGTTTCGCGGTTTCCATCCCTTTCGTAAGGCTTGGATCAAATAGTAGGTGGGTTTCTCAAGTTGCCCCTTTCCAGTAAACTCAATAAAGGCTTGAATTGCCGTTTCTAAATTTTGAGGATAGCTGTTAATCGTATCTTGAAGTTGTTCATCATAAAGGTCAACACCTAGCTTTTCGAGTTGAGGTTGATACTCACGAATGATATCGAGTTGGCTGGAGTCAAGTTCAAGTAAGTCCATGGTAAGCTGCCTGTGCTTTTAAGTCGCTTGTTGAGACAGAGGGAGAGAGGGGGAGAGGGAGAGGGGGAG
>DNGI01000078.1:23092-24800 GCA_003486645.1 Cyanobacteria bacterium UBA11370
GGGAGAGGGGGAGAGGGAGAAGTTCCCTAAGTGAATATTATGAAAGTGGGGGAAAGGTCAAAGATCAAAGGAAAAAGGGTTTTCAAGACCTTTCCCCGTTCCCCCTTCTCCTTTTTCCTCCCTTTATACAAGAGGAAAGTGGGGAGTGGGTGAGAAGCCTGGTTTGGTTAACTGCTGCACATCCAAGGGATAAATAGCTAAAATAGGATTGTCGGTTTTACTGGGACGTTGGTGACTGCCAATAAAGTTTGTTGATCTATGTCGGTTTATATAAGGGAATCAAGCGTTCTCGTGTCAGTAAACCGGGCGTGTACCCGGAAACTTAAAATGAGAGCCTACGATGCCCACCTGGTTTTCCAGGTCATAAACTGAGGTAAGACGGCGTTTCGGTGAACTTGATAGTAGAAAAACCCCTATGTCTTGAACGGCTAGGGGTTTTTCCATCCTGTTTACCCGAATTCAAGAAGTAAAACAAGAAGTCCAATCAACAGTCAGTCGCGCTTGACCCTACAGTTCAAACCGCTAGAACTGCTAGGATGTAAGACAAATAGATGATTAATCTTTTAACCCCATTCACCAGTCCCTGATCCTATGACTGCTCAACTCGTTGTCGAAAAGAAAAAATTAGAAAATCCACCTTTAACGATCTATCATTTAGGCGATCGCGTCCTGCGTCAACCCGCCAAGCGTGTTGCTAAAGTAGACCAAGGCATCCGACAGTTGGCATATCAAATGCTGCAAACGATGTATAGTGCGGATGGTATTGGTTTGGCAGCACCCCAAGTCGGAATTAATAAGCAAGTTATCGTTATCGACTGCGAACCGGATAAGCCGGAAAATCCACCTCTAATTTTAATCAACCCCTCCATTAAACGGTTTGGCCCTAACCTGTGTGATGTTCAAGAAGGGTGTTTGAGTGTTCCCGGTGTCTACTTAGATGTCAAACGTCCAGAAGAGGTTGAAGTTTCCTATAAAGATGAGAACGGACACCCAAAAACCTTAAAAGCGACAGGCTTATTATCTCGTGCCATTCAACACGAAATGGATCACTTAAACGGAGTCATGTTTGTCGATCGCGTACAAAATAATTTAGCCTTAACTGAAGAACTCAAAAAGCACGGCTTCTCAACCCAAGCTGTCAAACCTATCGAGCGTTCCTGGTAACTATACTAGTTCTCAATTGGATGAGGTACTTTCATTCTAGGTTTGAGAGAGTGGGGAGTGAGGGACACGGAGACGCGAAGAATCTGAGTGCTTAATTCCTAACTCCTGACTCCTGAATTCTGACTCCTGAATTTTCCTGTAAATCTACCTCACTCATTTAAGAAAGGCGAGATAACCCTAAAAAGCCAAAATCCTTGTATCCAAAATCCAAAATCGAATGACACCAAAAAGTGGTTTATTTTTGATGGGTTCCTGTATTGCAGCCATTGCTGCGGTAGGCTCAATGTTTGAACTATCTTCAGGAAACCCCCAATTAGGAACAGCCGTCACAGGAATTATCTTAGCTGCTTGTGTGCCCTTAACTGGATTCTTTTTCTACGCCGCCGTGCGTGATGCTAAAGCCAATCAGTAAAGGGGTTTGTTGTTAGTTGTTGGTTAATTTGTTGTTGGTTAATTTGTTGTTGGTTAATTTGTTGTTGGTTGTTTGTTAATTCCCAGATGATAACCAAGAACTAACAACTAATAACCAACAACCAACAACCAA
>DNGI01000078.1:25045-26472 GCA_003486645.1 Cyanobacteria bacterium UBA11370
AACTAACAACTAACAACTAATAACAATGATTAATGACTGCTCCGCCTTACCGTGCCTTTTTGCGACCCCTATCACCTGATGGTACAGCTAAACGACTCCCGTCTTACCCTCTATCTGACCATCAAGAATTGTTTATTGGGCGAGATCCTAGCTGCGAAATTTCTTTAGATCCCAATCAATATTTAGTCGTATCCCGTCGTCATGCGGTGATTCGTCCCTTCTCACTCGTGGCGAATGGCTTGCCAAGCTGGGAAATTTGTGATCTTAATAGTATTAATGGCACGTATATTAATGGCTGGGACTTACGGGGTTGTCATCAATTACGACCAGGCGATCGCATTGAATTGGGTCAAAATGGGCCTCAATTTATCTTTGAGTATCAGTTCTCTACACCTCTTTTATCACGCCGTAAGCCCTCTAAAATTACCACAGGTTTGTTCAAGGAACCAAACCCCAATTCGGTTACGTTTACCCAACTATTTCCCCTCGCTTCTACAGGACGAGATTTAACTCAAAAAGCATTTTTTATCCCAGCTATTCTCACCGTCGTTTTTGTTGTATTAATGTTTGCGGCTGTTGGGGAACCTGTAGTGTTTAACCTTCTCCTTGCTGCCTATTTAACAGGAGCTACATCTTACTTTATCTATCAACTTTGTGGCAAGCCTAAACCCTGGTGGGTGTTATTAGGATGTGCGGTTTGTACCAGTTTAATTTTAATCAGTCCGTTATTACCCTTATTTATTATTGTTTTTCGGGATATTCTACCGGGAAGCCTACCCAATGAAGGGGAAATGATCAGTTTTATGTCATTACTGATCCATATGTTTTTTGGGGCAGGCTTAATGGAAGAATTACTGAAAGCTATTCCTATTTTAGGCGCTTATTTGTTAGGCACAATTCTGCGTTCCCCTTGGCGAGAACGGGTTGGAGTTTGGGAACCTTTAGATGGTATTTTGTTAGGTACAGCATCAGCCGTTGGCTTTACTTTATTAGAAACGTTAGGGCAATATGTTCCTGATATTATTGACACCGTATCCTTTCCAACCAGTCAAGTATCGGGTCAACTGATGGGGTTACAGTTGCTCATTCCCCGCCTTTTGGGTTCAGTAGCAGGTCATATCGCTTATAGTGGTTATTTTGGTTATTTTATTGGATTGAGCGTCCTCAAACCCAGCCATGTTTTGCAGATTCTAACCACAGGGTATCTGTGTGCTTCTGCACTCCATGCTCTCTGGAATGCTACGGGATTTGTTAGTGGTTTATTGTTAGGATTAGTTGGGATTTTATCCTACGCCTTTTTAGCCGCCGCAATTCTCAAGGCGAGAGTACTTTCCCCCACGCGATCGCAAAATTTCGCCACCCGCTTGTCTAAGGATTAGGAACTCATACCAAGTTGGGGTCAAAGATAGTAGATAGGAAAGACTTGG
>DNGI01000185.1:0-15260 GCA_003486645.1 Cyanobacteria bacterium UBA11370
TTGCACCTTCTCAATAAGTCGAAAAACCTACCCCCCCAGCCCCCTCCCCTGCAAGGGAAGGGGGAGCCGGAAATCAAAGCTCCCCTCTCCTCTTAGGGGAGGGGTTGGGGGAGGGGTCAAATGGGTAATTGAGAATGGTGCAAGATGTCAAGTTAATTAAACCTCTCCAAAAAAACAATCTCAAACCCTTACTCAAGACTAAAACTTGCTAACTTGCTTTAACATTTTATTTATAAATAGCATACCTGAAAACCTAGTGTCTTTAGACCGGGGATGTAGAGGGAACTCCCGAAGGGTAAGGGCAAGTAGGTTAAAGCCTAGACTGTAAAACAATTTTGATTTAACAATGCTAAGGACATTCAGGGCTTGGTTGAAAGGAAGCCGTCTAGAGTGGATCGATGAGATACCTGAATTTGGGAATCAACTTATCCAAGTCCACGTTACACTTCTTGAGAATGAACCCGACTTAGGAGCAAGGGTACGCGGGCGTAAAATGGCTGAGATACTGGAAAAACTTAGTGCTTGTCAAGTACTAACAGATGTCGAGCCAGTGGCTTGGCAGCGAGAAATTCGTCAGGATCGTTCACTTCCAGGACGATAAAACGTGCTACTTGATAGTAACATCATCATCTACTCTGCTCAACCCGAACACACTCAGCTAATACCAAATCCGGTTTAATAATCCATTTTTACGACCAATGGTAGAGACGTTGCAATGCAACGTCTCTACAGCGTTTTGGCAATTGTGCTTAAAGGGGGTATATTAACCGGATTTGGTATAATATCATGTCCAGCTAATTACCCTGACTAAAATTTCTTCCCCTTCTCCCCCTCTCCCTCTCTCCCCCTCAGTCTTTTTTAGTACATGGACTAACCTTGATAACAAGAAACACAAATGATTTCCGTTGGATTGCCCAGCTTGAGCTGCTCAATCCTTTTGAGACTGATGAACCCGGAGGGGTATAATATCAGCAATGATTGTAGCTCTTTAATTAAAAGTTCAGCTATCACCCATCCTGGCTCTGGAAAACGAATGACGTTCACCTCTTCTCATAACTCGCCTGTAACCGTTAACCTCACGCCAGCCGTCAATGAACTGTTTACGGCGTTCAAATCCCTGTCCGTTGACGATCAGTTGGGGCTACTGTGGATGATTTATCATAATCTGGGTTGTTCGCTCACGCCAATCCCTCCAGGCGCAGCGCGGTTATTTTTAACTCAAGGATTGCTGCATCGCATCAAGCAAATGGCTCCTACTGACCAGTTAACCACAATACGCGATCTGATGATGGGAGCAGATACGGCGATCGCACGTCAGTATGGATTATTCGTCCCAACTACAAAGCTGGCGTTTTGGCATCAGCTTTTTGAATGGATGTCGATGGGTGACGTTGTACCCCTAGCAGCAGGCTATCAACTTTCACCCCAAGCGGCAGTACTGTTCAAGAAGGTAGCGTCACTGGCATTAAATGAGCAAAGTGCTTTGGTGTGCTGGATTGTTACAACTATCGGCATTGCCCCTGTGACGGTTGAAGAAGCTGTTGTCTAATTGTACTCAACCTCTAAAAGCCCGACTGTCACCGCACCGAAGGCAAAGGCAAATCCCATGGGTAGCGGTGACTTAAGCGCATAACTTAATATAGCGGCAGCAACGGTTGCGATCGCTGCACTCATTGACCAAAGTTTTTCTTGCCCACTTAATCCTTTTTCGGCTTTAATTCCGCGCAGTGCTTCTACAGGAATTGGTTCTGGCATTACTGCTCCTGGTGGAAACGCCCAGTAGAGATCGCGTTCGATATATAAATCTGTCCAGCCGTTATCATAACACCATTCATGCAGCCAGTCTTCACAGTAATGCTTGATCATAGCAGTTGGTTAAAAAAACTTAAATTTGTTTCATCTATATCAATTCAAAAAATAAGGATAACAGAACCTAGTCAGGTCGAAGCGGAAGAAAAAACAAATTTTTACACAAAGGCTTGAACCCTAAGCGGTACAACATTTCAATCTTAGCCAAAACCGATTGAAAAAGAGGGATAGCCTGGGAGATAGTTTGCTTATCCTTACCCTCTGCCTTGAGGATTATTTCTGTACTCATGGCGATGTAGCCAATCAGTCAGCTTTATTTCAAGTGTTTCGCTATTTTGCGGGAATGTTTGCTCCGAACAATAGGGGCGTATCGAGAATCTTAAACTGTATTAATGCCAAAATTAGGAGGGTGTAGACGGTTGAAGAAACTAAGCCTGTTAATAACTCTTTTTTTAGATTGCGTTCTTGGGGTTGGTTTTGCAAAACATCGATAGCCCCGGCTTGCATCAAAAGAATACCCGCAATGTTAGAAATCCAATACCCTACGATTGAGCAAGGCATCAATAAACTTGGGGAAAGTAAACTACAGACATACCCAAAGCCATAAGCAACTGGGAGATTGAAAAATAAGTCATTCCACCAGCACAGAGGTGAGAGCAAATAGCCAATGATGAAAAATAATCCGCCTCTTAATTTTTTAAGGATGGCTTTTATGTTAAAGCCCTGTTGATCTGCGTCTGATAACTGCTCAGGGATAATTTGATTGGTTAGGCTCAATTCTTCAGTGGTATTGTGGCTGTTTTTCACAATAACTCCTCTATTCCGATGTATTTATCGTATTTTAATATAGATATGGCTAAAAAGTCTAGTGCAGGATGGTTTTATTTCTTGAAGGATAAACTCTATTTTAGGCCATTAACATCTGTTCAAACGCTTGTGATAGGCGAGTTTGAAACCGTTGTCGATGCTTTAGCTTCAAAAAAGGTCGGACGATTTCCACGATTGCACTAGGTTTTTTTCGGTTGTCTATAATTTTAAGTGAACGAAGAGTATCAAGCTGTAGTTCTTTTTCTACCATCAACTCAGAAATAGCTGTTGCACCTACACCGCTTTCAACAACAGCCTTGACCATTTCACCACTATTTAATACTAAAATGATATCTAATTCAGCGGGTTGGATGCCCCAATCTTGCAAGGTTTCCTCAAAACGTTGCTGCGTTCCAGAACCCGACTCTCGCATCACCCAATCTGTTATCGAAAGTTCGGTTAAGAGAATCTCTTTACGTTCAAACCAAGGGTGAGATTGACCAACTACAATAAGTAAGCGATCGCCCCCCACAACTTCTTCCTCTAGACTATTTTTAACGGCTGGTTGAACCACTCCTTCCACTAAACCTAAATCAAACTGTCCTGTCGCCGTTCCGGTACAAATTGCTTCGGTATTAGCGAGGGTACAATCAACCGAAATATGGGGATATTGGCGCTTAAATTGGCTAATTTTTTGAGGTAGCCAGTAGTTACCAATTGTGAGACTTGAGCCTAATTTTAACTCCCCCCGTTGTAAATTATTTAATTCTCGCAATCCACGTTCAGTTAGGGTCACTTGATCCAAAATTTTTTGGGCTTCTACTTGTAGTAATTTTCCGGCTTCGGTAATCTCAATATGGCGACCAATACGATGGAACAATTTCACCCCATACTGTTCTTCTAAGTTTTGGATCGCCGCACTAACCGCAGGTTGAGTAATGTAAAGTTCTTCCGCCGCACGGGTAAAATGTAAGTGTTCGGCTACGGCTAGGAAAATTCGCAACTGTTCAAGGGTCATTCGATTTTGGTATGAGTTGGTTTGTTAGCGCAATTATTGCAGGAATCACATCGTTTGTTGCCACAAACATCGATGACATTTTAATTCTGATGATATTTTTTACGCAAGTAAATTCTACATTGCGTCGCAGACATATTGTTGTTGGTCAGTATTTGGGTTTTATAGCAATTTTATTGGCTAGTCTTCCGGGTTTCTTAGGTGGTTTAATTTTACCGAAACCTTGGATTGGATTACTCGGTTTAGTTCCCATTGGTATAGGTATCAGTCATCTTTTAAATCGGGAGAAGGATGAAGAGGTAATACAGGTAGTATCGGAGCAATTTAACCCCTCAACAGCGAATGGATCGTTGAGATCAATTCTAGGGAGTTTAGTCAATCCCCAAACCTTTAATGTAGCCGCCGTAACATTTGCTAATGGGGGAGATAATATCGGGATCTATGTGTCGTTGTTTGCGAGTATTAATTTAGCGAGTTTGGGAGTAATTTTAGGTGTGTTTTTTTTGCTGATTGGAGTTTGGTGTTATCTAGCTTATCGTTTAAGTCGCCAGCCTGCGATCGCGCATATTTTGGCTCGTTATGGCCACGCTATTGTTCCTTTCGTATTGATTGGTTTGGGAATTTTTATCCTTGTCGAAAGCGGCAGTTATACTTTATTCAAAACTATTATTTTTTTCAATTAAATATTAGTCAAGTTGGCTTGAGCTGATAATTATAAACCAATCTATTGCTAATAGCTAATAGGCTTCTTACTTACAGTCGAAGTGATACCAAATCCGGTTAATACAGATTACTTACGGTTGTGAATAAACCCTCTTAACTATAAATTAGGCTGGATTTTCTACTGGTCTATCTAAATAGGATTTGCTATGACCAAAGCTAACCCGGTACAAGCCTCCCCTTTTAAGGGGAAAAGTTAGGAGTGGAAGTTCAAGCTTCTTCCAAAAACTCGCATAAAAGCCGTGTGCCTCCTGCCTCCTGCCTTCATCGACGGACAACCAACAACCAACACCTGTTAATCACTTTTTTTTATCGATTTAACAAAAAAGACTATTTGATTCTATAGTTCAAGTCGCCTAAAGTAACGATTGAGGCTTTTGCATCGGGTTCTAGCTGAGGCAGTAAGCTGAGACGCATTTAAATTGGATATTGTCTGTTGCCTGTTGCCTGTTGCCTGTTGCCTTTGGCCAAATCTTCATACGAAGTTTAAATGCACAACAGCTTACTCCTCTCTTCAAGTCGAGCAAAAATTTATTGCTCAAGCTCGACAGTCAACATAATTCTGTAAGCTAAGAAACTGCGCTATGACAACTGAAATACGACAACATCACAGTCCTCATGGATTAAAAAAAGAATGTCTTCCCTTCGGAGAAGTCCTCGGTCAATCTATTGCTGTAATTGCACCCATTACTACACCAGCCGCTAATTTAGGCTTAATCTTTGCCCTTTCTGGAAACGGTACTTGGTTGAGTTTTCTCTTAGGTATGATTGGGCTAATATTTGTCAGTATTAATATTAACCAATTCGCCAGTCGTTCAGCGTCTCCCGGTTCACTCTACACCTACATTGCTAAAGGTCTTGGTCCTACAGCGGGTGTGATGTGTGGCTGGGGTTTAGTACTAGCTTACTTATTTACAGGAATGTCCGTTTTGTGTGGATTTGCTAACTTTGGTCAAGTCCTACTCAGTCATATTGGCATCCATACTCACATTTTCACACTGTTAGCGATCGGCGCGGGTATTGCCTGGTATGCAGCTTACAAAGATATCGAATTATCGGCTAAAACTTTACTATTGATGGAAGGATTAGCGACGGCGTTGATCGTAATTTTGGGACTAATTGTTTGGGCACATAAAGGCTTTGCTATTGATACCGCCCAACTAAGTTTACAAGGCACTACCCCAGGCGGTGTGGCGATGGGATTGGTGTTAGTTGTCTTCGGCTTTTCTGGTTTTGAAAGTGCTACTTCCTTGGGGGATGAAGCTAAAAAACCGCTGTCAACAATTCCCAAAGCCGTAATAGGTAGCACCATTATGACGGGTATCCTTTTTATTGCCATGGCTTATATTGAGGTGCTGGGTTTTAGTGGTAGTTCTGTTGCCCTCGCTAATCATGAAAACCCTTTAGGTTTTCTAGCACAACAAGCAGGAGTAGGCTTTTTAGGATCGCTGATTAGTGTGTGTGCGTTATTATCATTCTTTGCCTGTCTTTTGGGAAGTATTAATCCAGCGGCCAGGGTGTTTTTCACGATGGCGCATCACGGTTTATTTCATGCTTCTTTAGGTGAGGCTCATGAGTCGAATAAAACTCCACATATTGCAGTTACGATGTCATCCCTAATCACATTTTTGATACCCGCGACGATGAATGTATTTGGACTCAAACCTTTTGAAAGCATGGCTTATTTAGGAACCATTTGCACTTATGGATTTTTGCTGGTGTACATTCTCGTTTCAATTGCTGCTCCAGTTTACCTTTATCGACTGAGAAAACTACGGTTAATGGATGTGTTGTTTTCAGTTTTGGGCGTTGGTTTCATGATGATTCCGGTTTTAGGTACTGTAGGGATTCCCGGTAACAGTATGTTCCCCGTACCAGAAGCGCCTTACAATACATTTCCTTATTTGTTCTTACTTTACTTAAGTGCGGGTTGTGGATGGTTTATGATTCAAAGACTGCGTTATCCCAAAATTGTCAGAAGAATGGAACGATCCATTGAAGCAATTCACGTCAGGTATAGTGACACGGGAAATTTTTAATCGGTTCTATTCATTCCTCTAAAAGTAAGGGCAAAACTGGCAATTTTGAATTTCAGAGTATTCAGGATAAAGGACACAAAAATGAGCGGATTAGTCACTGCAATTCCTACCGGGATAACAGCGTTCACAGCAACAAACCTCGACGATCTCGTTATCCTCACGATGTTTTTCTCACAGATTAATCATACATTCCGTCGTCGGCATATTGTTATCGGTCAGTATTTAGGGTTCAGTGCGCTACTGATAGCTAGTCTTCCTGGTTTTTTTGGGGGATTAATCTTACCCCAGCACTGGATTGGATTACTAGGTTTAGTCCCAATTGGAATCGGTTTAAGCCGTTTGTTTAATTCAGATACTGATTCGTTGGAAGATGTGGAAGACGAAACCGGGAAATCTAATTCTTCTCCCCTTACCAGTTTTCTTTCTCCTCAAACTTACGGTGTTGCAGCGATTACAATTGCGAATGGAAGTGACAATATTAGCATTTATGTGCCCTTGTTTGCCAGCAGTGGTTTAGAACGGTTGCTAGTTATTCTCACCATATTTTTATTGCTAGTTGGAGTGTGGTGTTATATTACTTATAAATTAACGTGCCAGCCTGCGATCGCAGATACTCTGACTCGCTACGGCAATACCTTGGTTCCTTTCGTATTAATTGGATTAGGTATTTTTATCATCTTGGAAAGTCAAGCTTTGACTCCACTTGCTCTCGCCGCAAGCTGTCTGTGTTTAATGGGTTTGATCAAAATGAATGGGCGATTGCTTGAAGTCGAAAAAAATTAAACGAACATGACAACAGCCGCTTTTTAGAGTTAGCTTTCTAAAGCGATAATTCATGGATAAAGTCTGATACAAAAACCTCCCTTTATGTCCTTAATTTCTACCTAACAGCTTCTGAATTTATTTCAAAAGTTAGAGGTACAGGACTTGATTAATGACTAGACTATTGGATACCTTCAGGGAAATCATTAGCGCGACTTACTCACCATCGAGTGAAAACCCCTAAGTCAAAATTGAAATTATTTGAATTTCTACCGTAATCCCTGATTTATTGAAGTAGCTAAACGTAGTTATAGATTAGTCAGAGAATAACCCGAATTGAACCCATTTAATCTCTGACATCGGGCTACAAAACGGACAAAAATACTAACGGGCAATTTAAGCCAGTTGGTAATTCAAAGAACAGGTTAACTTGAAAAGGAGACAACTCATGAAGACCTTAAAATCTCTTCTAGTAGTATTGGTAATTCTGGTAAATTTAATCGTGGCTCAACCTTCATGGGCTGATAAACCGAAATTTACTAAAAACCCAGACTATATAGAAGTGACTCAAGCACTTAACAATCTCTTGACGGCAAAAAAAGCACAAGCTCAAGCCGATCAAGTAGACACTTCTACACCTGAAGAAACTCAAAATAAAATTGCTGAATTAGAGTTTCAGAAATACACATTAGAGACAGGCATAAACTGGGGGCAATGCCAAAATCAAACAGGGAAAACGTTAGCGGTTTATGGTCCAAAACCAGACTTTGACGATGATGATTACAACTATCCCTACGACAATGCCCTGTATTTTTTAGCGAATGGTCAGACAACGAAAAACAAATGGGATTGTGATGGAGTATATCTCCCCAGTGAAGCAAAAGTAGCAGGCATCAATGCTGATCAAAAAGAGCAACAATTAACTGAACCTGTTGCTGTTAAAATAGTAGATGGAACTCAGTTAGTGATTAAGACAAATCCAGAAACTGCCGCCGTTGAATTCAGTATTCCTCCAGCACACATCTTTAAAGTCGGTGAGGCGAACTGGTTTATCCCCAATGTATCCCAGGCAGTGATCGATACACGAGTTGCCAATGCGCCTGTTGCCAAGATATCTAATGTAAATCCGTTAGTCGGAATGAAAAATTCAGCGCAACAAGACACAGCTAAATCCCAAATTGCTCCTAAAACACAACCTCAAGCTGAGTCACAGCAAACGTCACCAAAATCTAGCTATCTCAAGAAAGTCTGAACGGCTTAATCAGTAAAAGCTGATCAGGGCAAATTGCTGGGAAAGTTACAGCAGTTTTCAACACTAATCTAGTTAGGGGAAAGGTTAAAGGTTAAAGACGTTTAATGACAGCCTTTCTCCCTTCCCCTCTCCCCTTTAACCCAGTAGTATTGCAATTTTTCTTTGTACAGTTGAACATAAAATTAAGGGTGTTATTCATGCAGTTACTGTTTAAATCCACAGAAGTGGATACACAACCGACAGACGTAGAAACCAAGCCTGCACAAGTCCATAAAAAGCAGCAAATACGACGCAATTCTTCGCGTGTGCGGGATCATTTAGCGAACGAACGTACCTACTTAGCATGGATGCGAACTGCGATCGCACTCATGGGTTTTGGCGTTGTCATTGTGCGCCTACGCCACTTTCAACCACCCCTTTTACCCCATCCTGGTACAGGCTGGAAATTGGGTTTAATCTTCTCTCTAGTTGGTTTAGTAACAGTGTTACTCTCAACCCAACACTACTTTGCTGTTCGCCACGATATCGATGCGGATACTTACGAACCACCAGATCGCTGGGTAATCCTATTTAGCCTTGCTATAGCCCTTCTAGGAGCAGGGGTAATCTATTTTGTCTTTACAGCCCCCCTTAATCCCTTGAGTAACGTTGTATTTGAATGACTGAAGTTTTGTTGGTAGTTAGTCATTATTTGTTCTTTGTGTTATTTCTAAATTTAAAATTATTAACTTTGTTCAGATAATGAAGGACAACCTCCCATACTTCAAGAAGCGATCGCCGCTGGCAAAGGAATCGTTGCTTACGATAATCCGGGTTCCCGTGAAGTCTTTCATGAATGGTCAAATCAATGGCCTTATACTCATCTGGTTCCGATTGGAGATCGGTTAGCTGCTAGTCAGGCAATTCTCAATTTAGCTCATTCTTTTCGGTCTAATCCTAAACCGTTATTATCGCCACAACTGACCAATCCAATTGATATAATTCATCAGTATGAGTTAATGCTCAAACGATTGAGAGTTCAACCCGTATCTGAACCCCAATTAGATACTGTTTCAGGATAATAGTGATTAGTTAATGTTTAAATCAAATCTATTACCGCTTTTTCAAGGCTTTCTCGGCTTTCTCAAGCAAATACTCATAACTCGTTGGCGTTCTCTATTGACGCTGTTAATTGGAGTCTATTTACCTTTACAAATCTTTGAAGAGTTGGCAGTGGTGATAGCAAAAAATGAAGGTAGTTTCCCTTGGGATGAGCCTATCATGTTAGCAATTCATCAGACTGCACAGCCACAACTCGATGTTTTTGCCGCTACATTTACTCAGTTAGGAATCTATTGGGGTGTGGCTCCAATTGCTACTATCATAGGACTAATATTGTTGAGACAACAGCAATGGCGATCGCTTGCTTATTTAGTCACCACTCTACTAGGAAGCAGCCTCATTAATCGCACAGCAAAAGTTTTATTACATCGAGTGCGTCCCCACCTGTGGGAATCCTTCTATCCGCCAGCACCGGATTACGCCTTTCCCAGTGGTCATGCGATGTCAAGTATGACTTTAGTTGCAGCTTTAATAATTTTAACCTGGGGAAGTCGTTGGTGTTGGACAGTTCTCATTTTGGGGAGCTTATTTGTGTTAGGAATTGGATGGACGCGGCTTTATTTAGGAGTTCACTATCCGAGTGATATTCTCGCAGGTTGGTTAGTTGCAGTAGCCTGGGTAATTGGAGTTAGTTTGTTAATCCAACCGCATTTACCTAAAGCAATTTCTGTAGCTAACGAGGAAACTTTAAATACAACAGCAAACATTTAAGTAATTGATATAGCATTTTCATTGAGATAGTTTCAAGGCTGATGAGCTTATACCAGATCCGAATCATATACCCCCTTTAATCGCCGTTGCCAGAATCATGTAGAGACGTTGCAATGCAACGTCTCTACCATGGGGTGTAGAAAGGGTTTTATATATCGGATTTGGTATTACTACTTTTCGTCAACTTTGACAAATTTTTTCAAATCCAATAAGGTTTTCCCCCCTTCCCCAATCACTACGGGTAGGTTCCCATTCCATTTTTCTATCGCTTGCTTTTGCAGTATTTTTGGAGTTAACGTTTCACTCAATAACCGCTGCGCTTCCGCTTCACCTTTGGCTAAATTGACCTTGGCTTCTGCTTCTTTTGATGCCTTTCGTGCTATAAATTCTGCCCGTTTTGCTTCTTGTTCAGCAATCTGTTTCGTCTCTACCGCTTCATTAAAACGCTGTGAAAAATGGACGTGTACTAGAGAGATATCATCCACCTGAATATGATAGTTAGCTAATCGACTTGTTAATGAATCATCTACACCAATTTTTACTTCTCCTCGTTTGGTAATGATTTCTTCAGCCGTGTACTTAGCGATTACTGCTTTTAAGACTTCTTCAACCGCTGGGTTTATAATTCGCTCAACTATATTGTTTTCATCCCCAATTTCTTGAAAAATCTTATTCGTTTCTTCGGGAATAATATGCCAGTTGAGAGCCACATCCGTAAACACATCCTGAAGATCTTTTGAGGAAGCTTCCGTCGATATTTCCTGCTTTTGGACTCGGACACTCAATTTTTTTACAGTATTAACAATAGGAATAATGACATGAATTCCTTCTCCTAATACCCGGTCTTGCACTTTTCCAAATAGCATCAACACGCCTCGTTCCCCAGCGTTGACCAGTGTAAAAGGCATGAAGATAATAAAGAGAAGTAAAAAAATTAGGGTGAGCCGAATAGCTTTGTAAAGCGCTTTATTTTTTTTCATGCCTGATTTGAAACTAACCATGCAAAATGTTAATAATACGCTCCAATAAAGCTGTAAATCAACCCGGAGAGTACGATCAAGGTCAAAATAATATAACTAAAATCTCGTTCCCTAATAAATGCTAATACGGAAAATGCAACGCGAACAATTGGAGTCGCAATCAGCAGAAGAATTCCCAGTTGAATAATACCACGACGTTGCCCCGATAAAATCGCCGTCACTACACCACCTGGAGAACGAAATACCGCTGGTTCTCCTTGAAAAATGTGGTAATTAGCAGGTTCTGTACCGTGACGAATTAAATAGAGAACTCCACCTATAAAGACGATTGCACTAGAAAGCAGAACCCCATATTTTAGGATGTTACCAAGCCAATGCTCAAGTCGCTGCTCACTCGGTAGTTTTGTGAAGTTCTGATTACTTTCAACCGGATTATCCTCATACAAATTTGCGATCGCACTCACTTCAAGTTCCGAAGGAATAACTTCATTCACCCTAGATAGAACAGAAGAATCCTGCTGATTAACATTGACTTCATACATCCTAAAATCCCCCAGCTAAACTGTTGTAAACCATCTTAAAAGCCATAAGTACGAGTACCAAACTAAAAATAATTCTTAAAATTGGAGTTCTCGCTCCCACCAGAACTTTTGCACCTAATAACGCGCCTGGTAATACCCCTAACATTACAGGCATTGATAGTCCTGGATCGATGTAACCTCGTGCTAAATAAACCCCTGCTGATGCTGCCGCTGTTACTCCAATCATAAAATTACTCGTAGTCGTAGAAACTTTGAACGGCAGACGCATTGCTTGATCCATTGCCAGTACTTTAAACGCTCCCGAACCAATACCGAGTAACCCCGAAAGTATGCCTGCTATAATCATGACACTAAACCCAATTGGAACAGAACGAGCTTGGTAAGACATTACTCCATCCGGAGTTGGGTATGTTCCATTAAGTCTGAAATGATTAACTAAAGGATCAGGTGACTCACTTTTTGGCTGTTCAGGTCGAGGTTGTCCTGAGAGATAGGCTGAATAAAGTAGAACCAGCGAAAGCACAACAGTAAGTGCTTTAACTGAAACAAACGTAGCAATTAAAGCTCCTAGAATCGCGCCAATTGTTGTGGCTACTTCTAGAAACATACCAATTCGGAGATTAGTATAACCTTCCTTAATGTAAGCCGATGCTGCTCCACAAGATGTAGCAATTACTGATACTAAGGATGCTCCAACCGCATAGCGGATATCCACTCCAAATACTCCAGTTAAGAGGGGGACGATCACAACTCCACCGCCTAACCCAGTCAGCGATCCTAAAAAGCCAGCGGTAAAGGAACCAATCCAAAGGAGTAGTGAAAATTCTAGAATGTTCAAGGTCAATTAGTATTAACTACTACAAATTTACTCTTTTTAAGAGAGCAATAAAATTCTTAAATAAGAAGAATAGAAGAGTGTAGGAGTTCAGAATACTTTTTTTACTACTTCAGATGAACACCTTTTTACGCCTACCTCTTTATTCGATATTTTCACCCCAAAAAATAGGTGAATTAAAGGATTAATTTAGCTAGATACAGGAGTTTATTGTAACTTAGAGTAGAGGATGATTGGTTGTTGGTTTTGGCTTGTTTGTATTCCTTTACAAAAGTTTTTATTTGTTATTACATCTGAACCCTATCCTTTCCCCCGCCGTTCTGTGAGCTGACAATCTGCTACGCTGCTTGATAAGGGCAGTTGATCAGCGGTTGTGTAATTCACTGGATTTGTGGTGACAATGAACGAGCTAGACCAATACTATAGAGTACTGGGATTGGAGCCAGGAGCCTCTCTAGAAGAAGTTAACCAGGCTTACAAAGACTTGGCGTTTATTTGGCATCCGGATCGCGTTCCTGAAGAGAACCAGCGGTTACGGCAAAAAGCCGAAGCCAAACTCAAGGAAATTAACCAAGCGCGTGACCAACTGCGATCGCGTCAACGAACCACGCCAACCCCTAAATCACCGCCTCAGAAACAGCCTTCCCCAACTAGGAATTATTACCAGTCCAAACCGCCACAAAAAGAGCCGTCCCAATCCACAAATTATTATTATCAACCCAAACGTCCTCAAGAAAAACCGCCCTCTCAATCCTACGCTAGACCCAAATCAACACAACCCGATTTAACTGGGGCGGACTTGCACGGTGCTGATCTCAAAGAAAGAGATTTATCCGGACGCAACCTCAGCCATGCGAATTTGAGTCAAGCTGATCTAACCGATGCTTTTTTACATAATGTTAATCTCAGTGGGGCAAATTTGGAAGGCGCTAATTTATTTAGAGCGAATTTATTTCAAGCGTGCCTAATTCGGACTAATTTACGAGAAGCTAATTTAGTTGGCGCTGATTTAAGTGGCGCTGATTTAAGAGGTGCTGATTTGCGAGGAGCTAAGGTTGGAACTAAAGATAAATTGTTAGTTAAACTGACCGGAGCTAATTTATCTGGAGCGATTCTACCCGATGGCAGTATTCACGATTAGTTGTTCTATGAATCAACACTAATATAGTACAACGGGCAATGAACAAATCAGCACCCACAGACTAAAGTCTGGGGCTATACAAACTAAACCCGCCGTTGCGGGTTTCAACTTCTAATGAACGGGATTTAGAGTGCGATCGCTGATATTCAAAACATTGCCATAATAGAAAGAAGTGCTACTAAACTTGCCTTATAAGTACCCAAATTACAGTCACCTTACCTGATGAAGTCTATCAGCGCGTACAAAGACTCGCTCAACTAGCCAGCCGTGATGTAGCTGATATACTAACAGATGCGATTAAACTTTCAATCCCACCCGTCAGTTTACACACTGAAACTATCGAGCCTATATCGGTACTATCAGACGAGCAAATAATAGCTCTAACCCAGTTACAAATGGAACCCGAACAAGATCAACGACTCAGTGATTTGTTAGACAAACAACAAGCAGGTATTCTCACAAACAACCAACGCTTAGAATTATTAACATTAATGCAAATTTATCAAGAAGGATTACTTCGCAAAGCTACAGCACTATCAGAAGCCGTAAGACGTAGATTAATAGAACCATTAAATTCGTGAGTTCCAGTCAAATCTCAGCAGAAGTCAAGATATTTAATAAATAAAATTGATAAACCTATTCGAGACCAAGATGAAGCAGATGCAATTTTAGATACACCAGATACACCATAGATTATCAAATTCATACCAATTTAAAAAAGAACTGTTGCACATGAGTTACTGAAACTCTGACCGAGTGCGTCTTTCCCTATCCAAAATGGTATTACCTTGAGTTGATTGCACCTTGCCACATTTCCATATATAGTAGTAACCAAAACAACCCACTATATATCTGGTGTAACGCTCGCCTTGCGGGTGCTAACTCAATTGCTGGGTAATAACCGAGTTGAGTGATCTGAGCCAAACACCCAAATTATCACAAACACGATTTAGTGAAACCCGATAGCCCCCAAACATCGTCTAAACTGACCCCATGACTGAGTTGAATCAAGTGAGAGGGACTGAAGCATTAGCTCCTATACCAGAGCCAGTCGCAAGAATCAGCGATAATGTAATCACGGTTGACTTTGCTACTCTCGCCAAAACCCCCACTAAAACATATTGGACTGATTACGAAGAGTTTTTCCCCACAACCGAGGTAGAAGCCACAGAAGCGATCGCCACCCTAACTCCTGCCTTAGTCAATCGTCGCTGTTACTGGCTCAACTACTGGCCCTCCAACCAAGTCTTCCGTATTAAAGAGGTTGACGTAGAAAACAATCGGGTCTATTTGAACTTAGTTTATCGCTGGGTCAGCGTCAAAACCATCAAGTTACTCAAATCACTCACCCCAATTCGTCCTCCCAAAGATATCGAACTTGCTCATCTGGCTAATTCTGTTGTTGAACAGAGTGAGGAGTAGGGAGGGGGAGAGGGGGAGATGGGGAGTGGGGAGTGGGGAGTGGGGAGTTGGTTAGGAAAGGGAAAGAGAGTCAGGACTTACGCAAGTGTCACAATAAAATCAACTTGTAGGGTGCGTCAGACCA
>DNGI01000185.1:15487-18042 GCA_003486645.1 Cyanobacteria bacterium UBA11370
AACTTGTAGGGTGCGTCAGACCAAGATATTTATCGAGATAACCAGGGTTTGATGGTCTGACGCACCCTACTATATGTGCCAGTTGCGTAAGTCCTAAGAGTGAAAATTCTTAACTAATGACTAAATAGCCCCTCAAAATGAAACTATTACATCAAATCAATACGTTTTATACATTATGAGTTGCGGAATGCTTCACTATTACGCAAATCTTAGTTATGGCAGTTTGCTATTTCAGATGAGGTATATAATTTCTCCCCCTCTCTCTCTCTAATTTAACGTTACCCTAAGAGCAGCCTACAACTATGTCTACAATAATAGAACAAGCGGCAATAGCAGCACAGCAAGGGAATTGGTCATTGCTTCATCATTGTTTACAAGGACTGTATGACCAGAAAAATACTACAGAGTCACAGTCATTAGATGAAAGCGATCGCACTCATTTACTGAACCTAGCCCTGCAAGCGATTGAAACGGGTGATTTTCAGGAACGATGGGAAGCGGCGAAGCTTTTTGGGACAATTGGGCAAGAGGCGATCGCACCCTTAATTGAACTCCTCCAAGATGAAGAGGCTGATCCAGAAGCTCGTTGGTTTGCGGGTCGGATTTTGGGACAGTTTAATGATCCTATTGTAGTCATATCTTTGGTGAAATTGCTCACCTCGGCTGAGGATGAAGATTTGGCGGAAATGGCGGCACAAGCATTGGCTAATATCGGCAGTTCGGCAATTAATGCTTTAAGTGATTTACTAATAAAAGAAGACTCAAGAGCGTTAACAGTACAAGCCCTTGCCCATATCCGACATCCTGAAACAATCCCTTCCTTACTGAGTGTTGTCAAAGACCCAAGTCCTGCTATCCGCACTAGTGCAATTGAAGCGTTGAGTAGCTTTTACGATTCTCGCATTCCTCCAATTCTAATAGACGCATTGAAAGACACATCCGCAGCCGTTAGAAAAGAGGCGGTTATTGGTTTAGGATTACGCGCCCACCAGTTAAAAGATTTTGATTTGGTCAATATTCTCAAACCTTTACTTTATGATTTCAACTTGGATGTTTGTCAGGAAGCGGCGATCGCTTTAGGACGTTTGGGTAGTGATGCGGCGGCTGATGCCTTATTTCATGTCCTTAAATCCCCGGTAACACCGAGTCCCTTAACTATCGAAATTGTCCGTGCTTTGAGTTGGTTCGGAAGCCCTAAAGCGATTGAATATTTACACGAGGGATTATATTCCGCATCAGAATCTATTTGTCAAGAAATCGTGAGTGTGTTAGGACGGGTAGAGTCCCTTCGATTGAAATCAAGAGCAACCCAAATTCTGATTGATTTTCTTAATTCAGACTATTCTACTGCTCAAAAAACACCAATTAAACAAGCGATCGCTCTATCTCTGGGGCAATTAGGACAACCTCAAGCCATAGACTCTCTAATAAAGTTATCAACAAATTCAGAAGAAGGAGTACAATTACACGCTATGGCTGCACTTAAAAAGTTTAGTTAAACTTCTCAGTTATTGAGTTGAGGAAAAAAACGCTCAAACCCTCTGAAACGTCTCCCCCTCCCCGCGTCAGCGTCTATTCACAATGAAATCCATTCTTGTGTTCGGCAGTATCAATATAGATTTAGTCACCAAAACACCTCGCTTGCCAATTGCAGGTGAAACACTTCAAGGATATGACTTTTTTACCGCCCCTGGTGGTAAAGGGGCAAATCAGGCTGTCGCCGCAGCGCGTTTGGGTATTGCTACTCACCTAGTTGGACGTGTGGGAAATGATGATTTTGGTCGTCAGTTACTGGCAAATCTCCAAGTGGCTGGCGTTCATACAGATGGGGTTTTAGTGGATACTTCCATTACTTCTGGCATTGCAGTGATTACTGTAGATGATGCTGGTGAAAATCAGATTATCATTATTCCTGGCGCGAATGGGCAGCTTGATGAAAGTGACGTGGAACGCCTCAAAGGGTTATTACCAGGGGCTACAGCGTTACTCATGCAGTTGGAGATCCCCTTATCAAGGGTACTTTCAGCCGCACAAGCTGCACACGCCGCTAATGTACCTGTGATTCTTGATCCAGCACCTGCTCAGAATTTGCCAGATGAGCTTTATCCCCTTGTGGATATTATCACGCCCAATCAGTTAGAAGCGAGTCACCTCGTCGGGTTTCCAGTAAATGAGATAGAAACAGCCCACCAAGCAGCAACCGTTCTACGACAACGGGGTGTGGCTACAGTGATTGTTAAACTAGGCGCTCAGGGAGCTTATTGTACCACAGCTTCTGAAACGTTTTTTGTTCCAGCGTTCTCAGTCCAAGCCGTTGATACCGTTGCCGCTGGAGATGCGTTTAATGGTGCGCTAGCTGTGGCTTTGGCAGAAGGATTATCCTTACGGGAGGCAGTCCTTTGGGGAGTTGCGGCTGGGGCAATTTCGGTTACGAAAGCAGGGGCACAACCTTCACTGCCGGATCGAGATACATTCGATCAGTTTTTGCGGGATAGGGGTGTGATTAATCTTTGATTAATCTAACGCGGTTCTCATACTCATGAGGTACAAATTTC
>DNGI01000185.1:18272-18470 GCA_003486645.1 Cyanobacteria bacterium UBA11370
GTTTTAGGGAGTGGGGAAGAAAAGTTAGTTTACCTCACCCATTTGAGAATTGCTATAACGCTCTTTCGTTATACGATTTTGGATTTGGGATTTTATCCCAAATAGGACTTACGCAACTGGCACATATAGTAGGGTGCGTCAGACCATCAAACCCTGATTATCTCGATAAATATCTTGGTCTGACGCACCCTACAAGTT
>DNGI01000185.1:18676-20063 GCA_003486645.1 Cyanobacteria bacterium UBA11370
ACGCACCCTACAAGTTGATTTAAGTGTAACACTTGCGTAAGTCCTGCCAAATTTGCTTTAAACATCCCTTTTGATGACACATGATAGAAACATTATCAGACTTCAGGAATAGAAAAAATTAGAATGAAACCGCCCTATCTTTTGGTCGATAAATAGCACCGGGGCTATGGTCGAAATTAATTTCAATCACCAAATTAACAACATTAGGATTTCTCAACAGAGGCGTAATAAATAGTTGTGGATGGAGGGATTTCCAAAAGTACTTGACAAATTCACAAACTTCTGAACTATTCATACCTGATTTACCTGTAGCAATCATTTGTTGTTCTGCTTGAAGTCGCCAAGTTTGACTGAACCGATAATCTTTTGGGTAAAGTATCATCAATTGATCTAACCGTTCCCACAAGGGTAAATAATCCTTAAGTTGCTCATTCATATCCCGTGCAAATACTCGGTCAGCATCGGTTTCAAGGGGTGCTAGAGTCAAGGTATCAAACACAGCAGAATTAATAGGTTGCGCTCCAACAAACCACCCTTCAAACAATACAATATCTATTCCTTGAACAGTTTCAGGAACAGTGCGATCGCCACCGCCACTCCATGCTGATTTATCAAACCGAGGCACTAGAATAGACTGATATTGGTGAGGCGATCGCAATTGATCTAATACCTGCAAACCCAACTCAATATCATGCGTTCCTGGAGGTCCACGCCAGATTAAACGGGGATCTTGCTGTCGTAGGCGTTGTCGTTCCTCATAGGTTTTGTAAAGATCATCCAGAGAAAGACTAAGAGTAGTGTAGCCTAGGTGAGCCAGAATTAACTTCAAAACAGCAGCTAGAGTCGTTTTTCCTGTTCCCTGTCCCCCTAATATTCCCTGAATTAGAGGACGATCTAAGTGCTTTCGTTTTGCAGACAACTGCATGGCTAAGGGAATCCAAAAAGTCCAGAGCAATGAGAGAATTTTTGCTTGAGCAATAGTTGCTAAATCTTCATCTATTTTAGGGGAAAATGATGGTAGCGATAAAATATCTGAGTAGACAGCTTGTAAGATATGAAATTGTACCTCAATTCTTTCTTCTACATTTTCTGGTGTGATATCAAAGGATTTGGCTCGTTGTGGCGGTGTTAGAGTTTCATCTGTTAACTGTTGCCACTCCACATCAGTTAGTACTTCCCCTACAACTACCTTATTGAGGAGTTGACCAAGCAATAAAGAGTTGTTTGTTGTTTGTTGTTTGTTGTTGGTCATTGGTTGTTGGTTGTTGGTTGTTGGTTGTTGGTTGTTGGTTTTCGGTTAAGCTGCCTGTGCTTTTAAATTGCCTGCTTCAATAGAGGGGAGAGGGTTTGACGGCTTGTTTATTAACTGAAAAATAGGCAATTTAGA
>DNGI01000034.1:0-1421 GCA_003486645.1 Cyanobacteria bacterium UBA11370
TCCCCACTCCCCACTCCCCTCATCAATATTGGCGAGGAGGTTCCATTCACGATACTCTATGAAGTGAAGGAAGCAAGCTGCCTGAGTCCGGTGAAATTAAACGGGGTGCTAGGCATCGTTCCTGATTCCCCTTAAAATTTGATAGCAACGCTCATGGAACCACCAATTCCCTCTGGAACCATTCTGCAAAATCGCTACTACTTGATCAGGGTTCTTGGTCAAGGCGGATTTGGTCGGACTTACCTGGCAGAAGACCGCAACCGATTTAATGAACCTTGTGCCCTCAAAGAATTGATTCCCCCTCAAACCGAGGCTTATGTACTAGACAAATCTAGGGAACTGTTCCAGCGAGAGGCAACAACCCTGTATCAGATTAAACACCCCCAAGTCCCGGAATTTCGAGCCACTTTTGAAGAAGATGGGCGACTCTTCTTAGTACAAGACTATGTAGAAGGAAAAACCTACCGCGACTTACTCAACGAACGCCTAGCTTACCGGGAAACCCAACTTCAACCGCCCCAGGGAGATCCGGAATCCCCGCCACCAACCAGGGTTCCAAGCTCAAACAACCCAGTCTTTACCGAAGTTGAAATCAAGCAGCTATTACAACAGTTGTTACCCGTCCTCCAACACATCCACACCAAAGGAATTATCCACCGCGATATTACCCCAGATAACATTATTCAGCGCAGCGGAGATTCACTACCTGTGCTGATCGACTTCGGTGTCGTCAAAGAACTGGCAACCCGCTTTCACTCCCCCGATGCCTCAACCCCAGCTACTACCGTTGGCAAACTGGGTTATGCGCCCAGCGAACAAATCCAAACGGGTCGATCCTATCCTAGCAGTGACCTGTATTCCCTAGCTGTTAGCGCTGTTGTGTTGCTAACCGGAAAAGAACCACGGGATCTGCTTGATAACACTCAATTAACGTGGAACTGGCGGCGGTGGGTGAATGTCAGCGATCCCTTTGCCCAGGTATTGAACCGGATGCTAAGTTACAGACCTGGCGATCGCTACCAATCCGCGATGGAGGTAATCCAAGCCCTCTCTACCCCTGCCTCCCCTCCTCCTCAAGCGCCAGACCCTGATGTTTCCCGCATGGCTACGGTAGCGGTTGGCCGTCGCCCAGACCCTGAAAGCCCCAGCGCCAGACGACCAGAGGCTGAAGAGCGACAAATTCCCGATCCCAACACTGAGTCATTTTTGAACAATCCAGGGGCAGTTATTGGTATTGGTGTTGGCGCAGCATTGTTAACTGGATTGGCATCTTGGGCACTTGTCAGCACATTTGTCAATCGACCAGAACCCCAACCCACCTCGGACTTAACTGAAAACCCAACCCCACTTCCCACAGAAACAGAAACCCCTACTCCTACCCCAACGGAAACAGAAACGCCTACTCCTACCCCAACGGAAAC
>DNGI01000034.1:1626-1856 GCA_003486645.1 Cyanobacteria bacterium UBA11370
ACTCCTACCCCAACGGAAACAGAGACACCCTCTCCTACCCCAACTACACCGACAGTCTCCACTCAGCGCATCAATTTGACTGCGGGTAAAGCCCTGGAAATATCGAGAAATATCCGACCCAACACGATTATTAACTACACCTTCCAAGGGAAACAAGACCAGCAACTCCAAGCCTTTATCCCCACCGAAGGGGTCTATATGACCATCCTTAGCCCTGATGGGGAAGCCGT
>DNGI01000034.1:2129-2582 GCA_003486645.1 Cyanobacteria bacterium UBA11370
CCCTTAACTGGAGTGTACAGCGTTCAAGTGAGCTTAACAAAGGAACTCCCAGCGAGGGATTATGACTTACAGTTGACGTTAACTGACCCAGTACAACCCAAACCAACCCCAACCGCAACCACTCCTCCCTCCTATGACACCGAACCCCTAACTATCCCAGAGGGAGAACCGACGATACAGTTCGATGGTCAAACGACCCCACAGAAAGTCAAGCGTTATTTAGTCAATGTCGATCAGGGTCAACAACTAGCAACAGAAGTAATTCAAGGTAACGTAACGTTAGATATTCGCTATCCTAATGGTCAATTAGTGGAAGATGGCTCTGGAGTTAAATTCTGGCAGAATTCGGCTCCTCGTGGGGGTGAATATATGATTGATGTGATTAGTCAACGTTCGACAAACTTTACCTTAAGTGTTAGTGTGACTAATCCTTAGTTGTTTGTTGTTTGTTGT
>DNGI01000034.1:2810-10788 GCA_003486645.1 Cyanobacteria bacterium UBA11370
TTGTTGTTTGTTGTTGGTTATTTTGAGTTTTCATGCCAGAGGCTCCTTGAACTGGTCGTTTATTTCTGCCGCGCTGCACTAGAGGCAAAAAAAGGGGAAGCGATCGCCCCCCCTTGTTATGCTTCAAAAGCACTACAGCGGTTAGTCTACCGATGGTTGCGGTTGTGCATTTACCGGAAAACTCGTCTTAACCGCCGTGTTTTTTTGTTTGGGTATCAACCGCTTGCCAAACTTAGCGTAGAGAGCAGGAATTACTAACAAAGTCAAGGCTGTGGAGGTAAATAACCCCCCCAAAACCACGATTGCCAACGGTTGTAAAATTTCATTTCCGGCTCCACTGGCGATCGCTAACGGCAGCATCCCTAATGCGGAGGTAAGAGCAGTCATCAGGATGGCATTGATTCGTTCCAGAGACCCTTGGACAATCACATCTTTAAGGTACATTCCCTGAGCAAACTTGTTGTTGTAGTTATCTACTAGCAACAAGCCGTTGCGGACAGCAACACCAAATAGGGTAATAAAGCCAATGAGAGAAGCGATCGAAATGACACCCCCACTCAGGGCGATCGAGACAATGCCACCTACGAGTGCTAACGGTAAGTTAATCATGATAGCGATCGTGGCAGGAAGTGATTTAACGGAGAAAAACATCAACACTGTAATGACGATCGCCGCTAGGATACTATACACCAGTAGGTTATTAGTAGCGCGTTCCTCCGATTCAAACTGTCCGCCGTATTGGATAAAGTAGCCATTGGGCAACTGCATGTTTTGCCGAATCTGAGCTTGAATATCGCCGACTACACTACCTAAATCACGCTCGGCAACGTTGGCTGAAACGACAATTAAGCGCGAAACGTTTTCCCGATTCACCACATTGGCTCCCATGCCGTAGTCAACTTTAGCAACGGTACTGAGCGGGATGGTTTTCCCAGTCGGAGTGGAGATGGGAATAGCGCGAATCGCATCTAAACTATTACGAGCCTTTTCCGTCAGTGAGACGGAGATATCAATAAGCTGCTGGTTTTCTGCTACTTGCGATACCACCCGACCATTAAGAGCGGTTTCTACAACATCTGACAGTTGTTCCATGCTTAATCCATAAGTCGCCGCCGCCGCACGATTGTATTGGATTTGCACCTGACGTATGGGCAGTTGAGGTTCAATCTGTAAGTCTACAACTCCGGCAATCGGTTCGATGACATCGCGGACTTGTTCACCGATCTTACGGAGTTCAGCTAAATCAGGACCAAAGATTTTGATGGCGATCGCACTTCTGACTCCAGAAAGTACCTCATCCATGCGGTGGGAGATAAACCCGCCAATATTAGGCGCGACACCAGGCAACTTCAGGAAAGCTTGACGCAGTTGTTTAACGCTGGCTTCGCGGTCTTTGAGCGCTGTATCGCTGAGTTCCACATCTACGTGCGCCATACTGACTCCTGCACCATCGGCATCACCAGGAGCACGTCCCGCCCGTACCTGTACCCACTCATACAGGGGATTATCCTTAAGGGAATTGTACAGCACCATCCCTGCCCGATTCGTCATATCTAGCGAAACACCAGGGAACAACACCATCGAGTTGACCATCGACTTTTCCTGGAATTCCGGCAGGAATACCCGTCCTAGGGAAGGTACGATCGCAAAAGCCGTCACTAAAGCTGCCAGTGCCACACCCAAAATAATTTGGGGTACTCGTAGGGACAGATTCAGCAACGGGCGATAGAGTCGTTCTGCCCAACGGGACACAAACGTGCCTTCCTGGGGCAAGGTTTGATTTGCCAGCAAAATCGCACAAAGGGCAGGGGAAAGGGTCATGGCAACGAGGGTTGAAGCCGCGATTGAAAACAAATATGCCAATCCCATCGGGGCAAAAATACGCCCTTCCACGCCAGTCAAACTGAAAATTGGTGCAAATACCACAATGATGATTACTGTGGAAAAAATCACCGCCAGCCGTACCTCTACAGACGTGTCATAGACGACTTGAAAGGGGTGCTTAGGATTGCCTTGTGCTTGATTGGTTCGGAGTCCGCGATAGCAGTTTTCCATGTCTACGATCGAGTCATCTACGACCGATCCAATGGCAACCACTAATCCACCCAACGTCATGGTGTTGATGCCCAAGCCAAACGCTTTCATGAACATCAACCCAATCAACAAAGATAGGGGAATCGCGCTCAGGGTAATCACCGCAGTACGCCAATTCATCAAAAACAGCAGCATGATCACCGACACGATAATGATGCCTTCCACCAAGGAACCACTGACATTGCGAATGGCAGTATCAATAAAATTAGATTGACGAAATGTTTGCGCCACCTTTACGTCCGGAGGAAAGGTTGGCTGCAATGATTGCATCACGGCTTCCACCGCTTTAGTGACAGTGGGAGTATCGACATCGGGCTGTTTATTAATCATCAGCACCACCGCAGGCTGCCCGTTAAAGCTGGCATCCCCGCGCTTCAGTGCTGCACCCGTTTGCACCTGTGCCACGTCTTGGAGCAAAATCGGTTTGCCATCCTGCACCTTTACTACTGATTGCTGCAAGTCTTGAATAGATTTCACCTGTCCAATGCCGCGGACCAGCAGTTCTTGACCACCGCCAATCAGGAAGCCACCGGGAGCATTGGAATTTGCTCCCCTAGCGGCATCGGTAACTTCGGTGAGAGAGACGTTCAGCGATCGCAGCTTTGCCGGATCGACCAGCACTTGTTCTTGGCGTTCATCTCCCCCATAAATGGTGACTTGAGAGACTCCCGGTACTGAAAGAATTTGATTGCTGAGGGTTACTTCCACCAGTCGGCGCAGTTCCATCAGCGAGGTTTTCCCCGGCCCGTTGACAGTGAAGGCGTACTGCAAAATCGTACCCAACGGGGATACTAGAGGCGAAATTTCTGGTGGATGAGTGCCTTCTGGAAGCTGATTGGTGACTTGCTGGAGCCGTTCTGTCACCGATTGCCGCGCTTTGTAAATATCAGCATTTTGGTCAAACACCACCTGCACCATCGATAGCCCTACCTTAGAGGACGATCGCACCGTCGTCACCCCTGGCAAGCCATTCACAGCACTTTCAATGGGTACGGTAATTTGCGTTTCCACTTCTTCTGGAGCTAGTCCAGTCGCTTCGGTTTGAATATCGACTTGAGGCGGTGCAAATTCGGGAAACACATCCAGTGGCATCTGGGTGACGCTGACAACACCCCACAGGGTAATCAAAATGGCAGCCACAACGATGAACCAGCGTTGGGTGATCGAGTTTTTGAGGGTCTGATTCAGAATCGTGTTAAACATCTTAAGTTAGAAGCCCCCTTTCTTGTCAGAAAAGACGCTCTTTTTCTTACGGATACTTACCAGCGAGACCGCCCCGACCAACAGCACGACTCCACCACCCGCAGCAGCTAACATCCCCATCGGAAATCCACTTTTTTGGGGTGCGACTTCGCTAGGCTGTTGGGTCATATTGCCAGAGGCATCGTGGCTATGAGGTATGCCTTTGGCATCTGCCTGAGCATGGGTAGCGTCTGCGGAACTAGGTGCTTGGGTTTTGCGAGATTCGGCATAGAGCGACAAGCTACCTTGGGTGACGAGCTTTTCCCCAATCGATAAGCCTTCTGTTACTTCAACCTGTTCGCCCTTGGTCGTGCCCGTTGTAATTTCAACTGGCTCATAAAAATTGTCATATTGCACAAAGACTAGTTGCTTGCCGTCAGCATCCACCAATGCAGTAACAGGAACCATCACCCCTGATCCCCCCTCGGCAGATTGAGTTATCGGCGTGACAACAATACCCAACATCTGATCGGTTTCAGCATTCACCTGTACTCGTTGCACACCACCTGTGGCTTGAAACTCATCGCCATGTCCGACATGGGAAAAAGCAACATCTGGTATGGAAAGCAGGAGGGTTGTAATCAGTACAGACTCTAGTAAAGGTTTGTGCCGATAACGCATGGTTCACTCGCTCTAGGTTTACAAAAATCCCCATTAGTCTGCCAAAGGGCAGATGAAATTGAGGTGAAATGGAAGCTGTTTCGATAAAATCAAGCTCGTGGTTGATTTCTCTAGAGCAATGCGAATTCTGTTGGTAGAAGATGAAGCGGATTTGGGACTGGCAATTAAGCAAGTCTTAGTCAGCGAAAAATATGTGGTGGATTGGGTGGTGAACGGTTCTCAGGCATGGGACTGTCTCGAAAGTCAGTGGACGGACTACACGGTGGCAATCGTTGATTGGCTTTTACCAGAGATGTCGGGATTAGAATTATGTCAACGGCTCAGATTGCACAAAAATCCTTTACCCGTGCTGATGCTTACAGCTCTGGGTCAGCCTGAAAACCTCGTGGCAGGGCTGGATGCCGGAGCGGATGATTACTTGGTCAAACCGTTTGTGATGGAAGAACTACTGGCGCGGCTGCGGGCACTTCAGCGGCGATCGCCCAACCTCCAACCGCAATCGCTGACCGCTGGAGCATTTACCCTGGATTACGCCAACAATGCCCTGTGCAACAGACTAGCCCAACTCCCACAAACGATTCCTTTAACGGTCAAGGAATTTCAAATCCTTGCTTATCTAATGCAAAATCCTGATCGCATCATTTCGGGTAGCAAAATTCGGCATCAACTTTGGGATCTAGAAGAAGAACCGATTAGCAATGTAGTCGCGGCACAAATGCGGTTGTTGCGCCGCAAGTTAGCCAGCTATGGATGCAACTGCCCAATCGAAACAATTCCTGGGCAGGGCTATCGATTCAACACATCTTTGTAAACCGCCATCATGAACAGCCACCAACTGTTTCGTCACAGCCGTATCCGTTTAGCACTCTGGTATGCAGGAGTGATGGGGGTAATTTTGAGCCTATCCGGGTTTGGTATGTATGGAACACTGATTCAGGCAAACTGGGCAGCGTTGGAACGGGAAATTGAGTCGATCGCTGGAACGCTGCATGATAGCCTTGAACCCATTCTGCCTGCTTCAGAAGACCCCACAGCGATTTTGCAGCAGATTTTTCCTGAATTGTGTTTGGTTGGACAACCCTGTAATACGAGTCCAACGTTGATTCAACGGCATACAACGGGAATTAGCGATCGCAACACCTACTATATTCGTCTGTTCGATCATCAAGGTAAACTCCTCGCCTTTTCGCCGAATCAAGCCTCATATCTGCCCCAAACCCTAAATCCTGCTCCGTGGCAAACCTGGCGGAGTACTGACGGCATTCGCTATCACTAATTCACCACGATTTTGCACAGCGCCAATGCCCATCATGTGGCAGATAAAACTAGCTCCCATCCATCCTGGGGCTACATCCAAATTGGGCGCACTTTAGCACCCTTTGATTCTGAAGCAAGACGGATTCAATTGATTTTTGTAGTAAGCTTTCCCCTTGCCCTCGGCTTGGTCGCTGTTTCTAGTTGGTGGCTCTCAGGATTAGCGATGCAGCCAATTTATCAGTCCTATCAGCAGCAGCAACAGTTTACTGCCAACGCTGCCCACGAATTGCGATCGCCCCTTGCCAGCCTCTTAGCCACTGTAGAAGCTATCCTACGAGTGCCGCAGTCGAATCCGCAACAGATGCAAACTATGCTCCAAACAGTTGAACGGCAGGGACGACGCTTGAGCCATTTAATAGCAGACTTACTCTTTTTGACCAGTCTTGAGCAAAATTCATCACCAAAACCTTTTCAACCTTGTTGCTTAAATGATTTAATCAGCGATTTGACGGAGGAATTTTTAGAGCTTGCAACGATAGCTGAAATTCACCTAGTCAATCAAATTCCCAATTACAAAATTTATGTTTTGGGAAACGAGTCTCAGCTTTACCGTCTGGTGTCAAACTTAATAGCTAATGCAATTCAGTACACGCCGAGTGGAGGTCATGTGGTGATTAGCTTAACAGCTCGTGATCGCACCGCATTCATCAGTGTGAAAGATACAGGAATTGGGATTGCAAGCGCACAACAAACCCGCATCTTTGAGCGCTTTTACCGTGTTGATAGTGATCGCTCTCGAAAAACGGGTGGAACTGGGTTAGGCTTGGCAATTGTCCAGGCGATCTCGCAGGTTCACCAGGGTAGCATTCAAGTTCAGAGCGAACTTGGTCAAGGAACAATATTTACCCTGCGATTACCCTTAATGTACGAATCAAAAATACCCTAAAAAAAAATTCCCCAAAACAGTGTGTGGTGTTTCAGCGGAGTAGGCGAAAATAGAAGGTTGATGCAGCCGCAGGGCTGTTTCATTACTAATAACAAACAACCAACCAATGACAACTAACAATACTTTACTCATTAGTGGCACAAACACCGATGCAGGCAAAACAGTTTTGACTTGTGCGTTAGCCGCTTATTATCAAACGTACTATCCTCAGAAACGTATAGGGATTTTTAAGCCGATTCAGACAGGGATTGGCGATCGCGAACTTTACCACAAATTATTCGATTTAACTCAAACCCCTCAAGAAATCACTCCATTACAGTTTGAAACGCCTGTAGCACCTCCCGTCGCCGCAGAACGGGAAGGACGGCAAATCGAACTTGCGCCCGTTTGGCAAGCGTTTAATACCCTGCGACTCAACCGAGATTTTGTTTTGGTGGAAGGGTTGGGAGGATTGGGTTCACCTGTGACTCATGAACTAACGGTGGCAGATTTAGCCAGAGATTGGCGATTGCCTGTGGTGTTGGTTGTGCCTGTACAATTGGGAGCGATCGCGCAAACTGTTGCTAATATTGCTCTCGCCCGTCAGTGCGGTATCCAACTTCAAGGGATTGTTCTCAATTGCGTTCAATCCTGTTCAACCCAAGAAATTGCTGATTGGACACCGATTGATCTGATCGAGTCTTTGACCAACGTCCCGGTTTTGGGTATTTTACCTTATTTAACTGACCCAACTGATTTGTCCAAATTGGCTCAAGTTGCGTCTGATTTAGAGATAGAACGATTAATTCATTAGACCTAAATAACCTTTCATACTATAGCTTGACTGAACAAGAATAAGAACGATAACTATCAACAATTAGCAATTAGCAATTAGCGATTGGCAATACCTGGATTTATAACTAGCAACTTACGTGATTAAAACTCAAAACTTTCCGACAGACGAATAGACAACGCATCGACTAAAGTGGCTGAACGAATTGATCGTCCGAAGTGATATTGGGCATAATCTCGTAGAATTCGCTCGATTTTTATCCAGACTAACGCAATAGAGTTAAGGGTAGATAACTCTTCTGAGTGGTAGGGTAACAATGTAGCTAACTCAGGTAACTCGGCAGCGGCTAACTGTTGGAGTAAACTCAATTCAAGGGCATTAAATTTAGTGTTGACTCTTGGCGAAGGAGAAGTCGAAGAGAAAGAGTTTTGAGTTAGATTTTCCAATTGATTCACTCCCCACTCCCCACTCCTAGTCAAACTAATTATGCCACCTGCTTCTAAGCTAAAACCGACCCGCCAATCTGGGTGAGTAAAATCCGGTTGAAGAGGTTGCTGGGTGAGACAACAAACTTGAACTTGAGGGGCAATTCCAGCTAAAGCGAGTAGGTGAAAAATGCCATGAGATAGGCAAGCTAATACTAAGGATATTTCCGATTGACTCTCAATTTGAATGGGTAATTGCTCCAAACGCCGCAGATGTTCATTGAGAAGTTCATAGAGTTCTTCTTGGGGTTGTTCACTTAAGGCGTGACAGAGAACTAATTCTGCTAGGTATTGACTTGCTGCTAATTTACTTAACTCTTTACTTAATCCGGGGTAAGATTCTACTGTTTCAGCTTGGGTGATTTTGTCAAGCGATCGCCCTTTGGCAACGAGCAATTGATTAACCACAAACAAACCCATTCTACCCCCTAATTTGGAGTTTTGCTTGCGTGCGCCTGGAGCAACGACTCGAATTAAACCCAATTCCCGCGTCAAGATTGTGACTAATCTATCCGTTTCTCCTAACGGCATACTTTTGAGATTAATTCCAGTGGCTTTGTA
>DNGI01000034.1:11043-25839 GCA_003486645.1 Cyanobacteria bacterium UBA11370
GTTGGTTGTTGGTTGTTTGTTAAATAACAATAGTTAACTTAGGTAACTTAAAAAATTTCAAGCCTAAATCAAGCTCAAGCTGGCTTTAGAAGTAGCACATAGATCCCTATTCTAGTTGAGCCATCCGATTTATTGAGTTTGGGTTCCCATTTATAGATAAGGTGTTCCTGTTTTAAAGGAATATGAACCTGATCATGACGAACAAGTACCCATTTGTTAAATTTGGGTACTCATTTATAAGTCATGCTTTCTCATTTCAAAGAAACACGAAAATATTTCTTATGAATGGGTGCTTGTTTGTTGAATTTGGGTTCTGATTGGTGAGTAACAGGATCGTTTTCTCAAGTAAGACGTACTTGTTACTTAATCTGGTGAAGCGATCGCTTGACTATAACGGCAAGATTACGGATAGAGTTAGCTCTCAAATAGATCTCAACTCAGTAAATTCAGTGATTCCAAAGTTTGTCTTGATATGCCATTTTAAAATAGTCAATTTATCAAACAGGCGTTGACATGGCAAGATTAAAGCGTAGTTCTAAAGTTCTCCAAAAAGCCGAACATCGTTGTGCGGCGTTAAAGTCAATTAGTGTAACTCTTGACTTAGGGAATGGACTAAGTTTAGAAAATTATCTGCTGTTGATTGATAGCTTACGGTCTCAATTAGATAGCTACAATAAATCACTATCAATGGTAGATCGGGCAGCTACAACTGTACAAGACACTGAGCAAGAACTCAGAACTCTTTCAGAGCGTATGTTGATTGCTGTTGCAGCTAGATATGGCAAGGATAGCTATGAATATGAAATGGCAGGCGGTACTCGTAAGAGCGATCGTAAGCGTCCTATTCGTAGGAGTCCGATATCTCAGTTTGAGCAAGATTTTCGGCAATTTCTAGTATTTCTATTGCCTCACGAATCCGAGGGATATAATCTCCCAAGTTTTGTCTTAGAGGGAGTAATATCTCAAATTCTCCTCGGTTTGCGTCTTGCTTGAGCCAAATGGTAGCATTATCTAAAAATGGGCGGTCTTCATACCAGCCATGAGCTTGGAGGTAATCTCTAAGCTGTTGGGGTTCTATCCTATTGAGGATTTCATTATCTTGTACGGTTAAATTCATGGCTCAACTCCTTGACCGATACGTTGCATATTGGTTAATATCCACGCCGTAGTGACTCTAGACAAATAGAGAGCATGGTCTAAAAGTGAAGATAGCTCAAAGTGAATACTTTTGTGATTTTAGTATAACCGAGGTATAACTTAAATATAGGAATTATAATTAAGGTAACTATGAAAACGGCAATTTCCCTTCCCGATTCAGTTTTTGAAGAGGCAGAAGCACTAGCTAAAGAGTTAAGATTGTCCCGCAGTGAACTTTACACAAAAGCATTACGAGCGTATCTGAAAAAGCACAACCGTCATCAAATCTTACACAAGCTGAACCAAGTTTATTCTCAAGAGTCTTCTGAACTAGATCCCGTGATGGCAAAAATGCAATTTATGTCTCTACCCCATGAGGATTGGTAATGTATCGGGGAGAAATTTGGTGGGCAAACTTACCTGATCCAATCGGTTCAGAACCTGGATATCGTCGTCCTGTGTTAGTGATTCAAGATGATATTTTTAATCAAAGTCGAATCAGTACAGTCATCGTCGTAGCCATCACTTCAAATACTCAGTTAGCAGAAGCACCAGGCAATGTATTATTACCCCATGGAGCATCGGGTTTGTCTAGAGATTCTGTGGCTAACGTATCTCAAATTTTCACCCTCGATAAAACGTTTTTGGTTGAACGGATTGGTTCACTACCAGACTATTTGCAAGAGGAGGTAGATGAGGGATTGCGAACAATTTTGTACCTCTAGGGCGTATTTTCAAACCTTATAATCCATCAGAGGTATCCTGTTTATTGGTTTATTGCACCGCGTCTTGTACATCTATTTTACCAATGACAGTTTTCTTAAACCAGCGCTAATTTACGAACGGATAAATTTCAACTTAGAAGCTGATTAATTGGCATTTTATTAATTAGTTTTGCCTAACAATTAATAACCAATCACTATTCCTCATCCTCCCTTTCCAAATTATCCAGTTGCCGTAATAACTCTACGCCACGAGACGTTCCTAAGCGCGTTGCACCTGCCATCACTAAATCAAAGGCTTGCTGAATCGTGCGAATACTTCCCGATGCTTTAATTCCAATTTGTCCTTGTGTAATTTTTTTTAAGAATCGAACATCAGCAACCGTAGCACCGCCATGCCATCCCGTACTGGTTTTAAGAAATTGAACTCCCGCATCCATACAAATTTCTGCGGCTAGTCGTTTTTCAGTATCAGTAAGTAGATTCGTTTCTAATATCGCTTTAACCGTTTGACCCGTTTCTTCACAAATTTGGGAGATTTCTCGATAAATTTCTTCCGTTTGTCCTACTTTTAAAGCCCCTAGATGGATGACTACATCGAGTTCTTTTGCGCCATTTTCTACTGCTTCTTGGGCTTCGTAGAGTTTGGCGGCTGATGTGGTTGCCCCAGTCGGAAAGCCAATGACGGTACAGACTTTAGTTTTTTTACCTTGCAATAATTCTGCGGCTTGTTTGACGTAAACGGGGTAAACACATACCGCTGCAAAGCCAAATCGATCTGCCTCTTGACAACATTTCTGTACTTGCTCTGGGGTGGCGGTAGGATTTAGTAGGGCATGGTCAATTAAGGGAGCAATATCAATATTCGGATAATCCATAATCGCCCTTTATTACCTCAAAAGATAGACAACAGGTTAGAAAAAATCATTCACTAGATAGATGAATTGCTCAAAGGTATTGGTCGATAGTGTAAAAGGCGAACAACGAAGGTTCACGAACCGAGCCTGATACCAATTGCTTTTTGCTTGCGTTATGTTTTTTCCATTTTTGGGAATAGGAATTGAGGCATAGCCATCACGTTCCTATTCTCAAAGTTTCTTTTATGGGTCTGGCTGACTGTTTTATGTTAGTCAAGTTCAAGATTAATCAAGATTTCCTGATTTTAAAGTACCATCCCCAAAAAAAATAATAGGAACTAGGGTATTATAAGTCATACTGCCAAATTAAAGCTGTTATACTTTGAGCGATCACCAATCAAGTGTCAGCCGTTAGCTTTGCTCCTGAGTGATTTGGAGCGAATCGCTTGGTTGAATGATCAGTTTATGACTATGGTGAGTCTCGATAGTAAGCCAGCGATATTTATTGTATGTTAGGGATGCCCGTAAGTGCCTCTCGTTACCACATCCAGCTAACTGAACGCTTATCAGATTTGCCACTCCTCCTAGCTGGTCCAATCTTACGGCGCACTGAGAGTAATGCCGTTACGGTTTGGGTTGCCCTCAAAACTTCTTGTGTTGTCACTCTCAACGTTTACGCCACACAAGGGGATGGTTCTATCATTGATAGCTTATTACTTCAAGGAACAGCCTCAACTGTACCTCTAGGTCAACATTTACACATTATTGCTGTTACGGCTAAACCTGTTAATTCTGCACGGTTAGAACCGGGACAAATTTACGCTTATAACTTGAGTTTTAGCAATTCCGATCAAACTCTCCCGCAAGTTCTTGGATGTGAGAAAATCAGCTATTTTTCGCATCAGTTACCTACCTTTGCGATGCCGCCTGCGGACTTAAATGACTTGCGGTTAGTTCATGGTTCTTGTCGTAAATTAAATGGTGGGGGTCAGGATGCGTTACCGTTGTTAGATGACCTGATTGACTATTATGCTAAACAACCCAATGCACGACCCCATCAGCTATTTTTTACAGGCGATCAAATCTATGGGGATGATGTTGCTGATCCTCTCCTTTGGATCGCAACAGCCGTGGGTGATAGTTTATTAGGTTGGGAAGAAAATTTACCCCTTTATCAAACCTCAACAACCGGATATGAATACCGCAAACCGAGTGAACTGAAACCGGGAGAACGTGCAGAGATTGCGGATGATTACGGTGGGTTCACCGCTATGCACATTAATTGCCCAGAAAAAGCCAAAAGTCATCTGTTTAGTTTAGGAGAATATTTCGCAACCTATCTACTAGTTTGGTCGCCGATTCTTTGGCTAGGAGAATTCCCCAAGGGTGCTGAACTCTATCAAGATTCTAAGCAAGCAAAACGCTGGGATAAAGAAGTTGCGGTATTGAGTGAGAGTATTGGTCAATTTTGGAAAGTCCGACGGGCGATCGCTAATGTTCCAACCTATATGATTTGTGACGACCATGATATTAGTGATGATTGGTATCTTAATCGGGCTTGGTGTAATCGCGTTTTAGGAAAACCGTTAGGCAGGCGTGTTGTACAGAATGGTTTATTAGCTTACGCTATATTTCAAGCGTGGGGCAATACACCCGAACAGTTTGAATTAGGAAAATCAGGAGATAAATTATTAAAAGCCGCAGTAATTTGGTCAAAATCCGGTGGAACGGATCAAAACGCGTCCGAAACAATTTCCAAGTGTTTGGGATTGCCTGAATTGAACCCTAAAACTAATTTACCCAAACTTAAACTAGACAACGATGTTTTAATCCTAGATCGAGATTATCCCGATGGAACAATACCTCTAGAATGGCACTATACTCTCAGAAGTCTCAAACATGAAGTGATTGTCCTCGACACCCGAACTTGGCGCGGTTATCCCCCTGGTGAAAATGAAGAAATTGCACCACCTAGACTGTTATGTCCTACCGCTTTCTTAAACCAAATTCAACATCCCCTCGAACTCACCGAAACCCTCAAACACACCCATACATCCGATATTGAATTAACCTTTGTTATTTTACCGACGAACTTAGTCAGCCTCCAAATTATTGATATCGTTCAGCAGTGGCAACTTGAAAAGGGCAATGTTTTTGATTCCGATGTCGGCGATGCGTGGAATTTAAATGAAGTGGCTTTATCACGACTGCTTGCTGAACTGTTCCAGCGACGACGGGCAATTGTAGTACTATCCGGCGATATTCACTACTCCGCTGCCCTTCACCTTAGTTATTGGTGGGGGTGTTGTCCCAAGACTCCAAATCGAGAATTTGAAAATGCAGGAGTTTTAGTACAACTAACAGCAAGTCCTTTTAAAAATAGCGAGTTAAAGACTCATGTGATTCACACGAAAGCTAAATCTCTCGTCCCCGAACCCTCTCAAGATTGGGTAGGATGGAACGAACCACCTCAACTGATTGAAATCCAAATCATGCCGGGAATAGTGCGGCAGTTTGATGTAGAAATGCCAGACACGAGACCAATTGTACGGTTAGTTCACGGGGCGCGTGGGAATGGGCAAATTGTATGGAAAATTGCGCTAAAAGATTGCAATTCGCTCCCAGATTGGCAGTATCATATTGAGTGGATTAAGCGACAGAAAGCTAGATTAGCACCTTGGGTTAGAAAGCAATCTATATTGGCTAATTCCCCCAATAAAAAGTCTACCGAATGGCTTACACTCTTAAAAAATTCAGTATCAATACTCTGGCAGAATCGGTGGATTCAAGAAGGGTCGGAAGTCGTTGGGCATAATAATTTTGGTTTGATTAGTGTGAAATGGTCGCAAAATTCTGAAAACCCCTCAGCCGTGATTCAAGATATTTATTGGCGACCCACTTGGAAACCCAGTAGCGTTGTTTATAGCCGATACTCAGTGCCATTATCTGTTGGTGGCGATCGCTCATCGTTTCTTTAGTGTTATACCCATGAAGGGTTTGTATAGCAACCGCCACAGGGCTTAGGACACATAATGAAAGTAGAGACGTTCCACCGGAACGTCTCTACAAGAATTCATTTACCCTTCTATCAACTCCTCGTTCTACGCAATAACAAAAATATCAGCATTGGTGAGAGCAAGACTGGTAGAAAGTTGGGCAATCTGGACTTGCGTGTTGGTATTTCCTGTACCATCAGCATCGAAGAACAAACCACCAGTAGTTTGATTGTAGATAAAGCGATCGCTACTATCAGCCGCCCCCGCACCGAGGATAAACTGATCCGCCGTAATTGCCGCATTCGCAATTAATCCACCGCCGAAACCAGCCGCAGAAACTCGGATGGTATCATCAACTACGAAGAAATCAGTAATCGTATCAATTCCTTCACTCGAAGCATTAAAGGTAAAGTAATCAGTACCCCGTCCACCTGTGAGAGTATCACTCCCCATACCACCGATGAGGATATCACTACCCCGTCCACCGATGAGACTGTCATTGCCATCGCCACCGTTGAGGGTATTGTTGGCACTATTGCCTGTAATTGTATTATCGAGAGCATTCCCTGTGCCGTTGATCGCATCTAATCCAGTTAAAATCAGGTTCTCTAGATTATTACCCAGTAACCAAGTTACAGAAGACCTCACCGTATCTAGACCCGCATCTGCCGCTTCAATGATCGTGTCGCTAGCCGCATCTACGATATAAGTATCGTTACCAGCACCACCACTTAAGCTATCGCTTCCGGTTCCACCATTGAGAGTATTGTTGCCACTATTACCTGTAATGGTGTTATCTAAGTCATTCCCGATCCCTCTGATCGATCCAGTTCCGATTAAGGTCAGATTCTCTAGATTCTCACCCAACGTCCAACTGACGGAAGACCTGACGGTATCTGTGCCAGCATCTTCGGCTTCAATGACGGTATCACTCTGAGTGTTGACAGTATAGGTATCATCACCATCTCCCCCATCCAGGACATCACTACCCGATCTCCCATCCAGGATATCATCACCCTCGCCCCCGATCAGAGTATCGTTTCCACTGCCACCGTCGAGGCGATCATTACCATCTCCCCCATCGAGGATATCACTGTTGGCACCCCCATCGAGGATATCATTGCCCTCGTTACCGATGAGAGTATCGTCGCCACCACTACCGATCAGGCGGTTACTCACCTCATTACCCGTAAGGACGTTATTGGCGGAGTTGCCTGTACCATTGAGTGCTTCAGGCGCACTTAAGGTGAGGTTCTCTAACCCATCGGCTAAGGTGAATGTGCTGATATCAAGATCAGAAATGACCAGATCGATCCCACCTTCAGGGTTCAGATTTTCAGGCACAATGGTGTCACCAGCGCTATTGATGTAGTAAGTATCGTCGCCGTTACCGCCATCTAGAGTGTCATTCCCTTCTCCGCCATCGAGGATATCATTACCCTCTCCACCAACGAGTTGGTCATTCCCATTTCCGCCATTGAGAGAGTCATTGCCGTTTTCGCCAAGGAGGATATCATTACCATTGCCCCCATTAAGGGTGTCATTGCCATCTCCACCAAAGAGTTCGTCACCTCCACCGTTACCCGTCAGCGTATCGTCGCCCTCATTACCCTCCAGTCGGTTATCGAGTTCATTGCCAATAATGACGTTATTGAGGAAATTGCCAAAGCCAAATTTGGCTTGACTTCCACTCAAAGTCAGGTTCTCTACTTCCGGGTTCAAAGTCCAATCAACACTAGAGATGACTAAATCGATGCCACCTGTTCCGGGAGGATCAAAGGGAGACTCTTCAACAACGTCACCGGAACTATTGACGTAATAAATATCGTTACCTTGTCCTCCATAGAGGTAGTCATTACCTGCACCGCCATCTAGGATGTCATTACCCTCTCCGCCATTGAAGGAGTCATTGCCTGTGCCGCCATCAAGGATGTCATTACCTTCTCCACCTCCGAGGTTGTCATTACCTGCACCCCCTTTGAGAGTATCGTTACCGTTGTCGCCTTGAAGGTCGTCATCGCCTTCTCCACCTTCCAGGGTGTCATTACCCTCGTCGCCTCGGAGGAAGTCACGTCCGCCATTGCCAATGAGAGTATCGTCCCCCTCACGACCGTAGAGTCTATTATCGAGTTCATTGCCAGTAATGACGTTGTTGAGTTCATTACCATCGCCCTCAACAGCGCCAAACCCAGTCAGAGTCAGGTTTTCTAGCTCTGAGTTCAAATCATAATTATAAAGGCTAGAGATGACGTGATCGATTCCACCCACGCCGTTGGGATTCTCAAGTGCAATAACATCACCCAAACTATCCACGTAATACGTATCATTGCCCTCTCCCCCTTCAAGGTAGTCATCGCCTGTACCCCCGTTTAGGGTATCGTTGCCAGCTTTACCCAAAAGTTGGTCATTACCATTTCCACCATTGAGATTATCATTGCCCTCTCCAGCATCGAGGAAGTCATTGCCATTGCCGCCATCGAGGGTATCATTCCCTGCGTTCCCAATCAGGTTGTCATTGCCATTTCCACCTTGGAGAGTGTCATTACCCAGTCCCCCATCAAGGAAGTCATCCCCACCGTTTCCGATCAGAGTGTCGTTGCCCTGAAAACCCACTAGGTCGTTATTCGCTTCATTCCCGATGATGACGTTATGGAGGGAGTTACCCAAGCCAGAAATAGAGTCAAATCCCTCTAAGGTCAAGTTTTCTAATCCATTTTGCAACTGCCAAGCGATACTAGAAACAACGTGATCAATACCGCCCATCCCATTAGGATTCTCAGGGGCGATGAAGTCACCAAAACTATTAACGTAGTAGGTGTCGTTGCCATTACCACCCATGAGGTGATCATCGCCATCTCCCCCATCCAGGATGTCATTGCCATCTCCCCCATCCAGGGTGTCCTGACCATCTCCTCCATTCAGAGTGTCATTACCCATTTCGCCAATGAGTAGGTCATTGCCATCTCCGCCCTCAAGGATGTCATTGCCTATACCCCCATTGAGTAGGTCATTACCACCATTGCCGATCAGGGTATCATCGCCTTCGTTACCCACTAAATGGTTATCCAGTTCATTACCCGTAATGACATTATTGAGGAAGTTGCCAAAACCATCAAACGCTGTAAAACCATCTAGGGTCAGGTTTTCCAAGTCTGGATTCAACTGCCATTGATGGACGCTAGAGATAACTAAATCAATCCCACCCGTACCCGGAGGACCAAAGGGAGACTCATCAATAATGTCACCGAAACTATCAATATAGTAAGTATCGTTACCGCTACCCCCTCGCATATAGTCATCGCCTGCACCACCATCGACGATATCATCGCCCCATCCGCCATCAAGTTGGTCATTGCCTGCATCCCCTTTAAGGATGTCGTTGCCACCGTTCGGATTAAAGGGGTCGTTATCACCCATTAAGAAGTCATTGCCTTCTCCACCTTCCAGGGTGTCATTTCCATCTCCCCCCAGCAGTTCGTCATTACCGCCATTACCGATGAGGGTATCGTCGCCCTCAAAACCCTCCAGTCGGTTACTGATTTGATTCCCAGTAATGACATTATTGAGGAAGTTACCAATGCCATCGATAGCATTAAACCCAGTTAGAGTTAGGTTTTCCAGTTCCGGGTTCAACTGATAATTAATACTAGAGATGACTAAATCAATGCCACCTGTACCAGGAGAATTAAAGGGAGACTCATCAACAAAGTCATCGGAACTATTGACGTAATAAATATCGTTACCTTCTCCACCCCGAAGGTAGTCATTACCTGCACCGCCATCGAGGATGTCATTACCTTGTCCCCCTTCAAGGTAGTCATTGCCTGCACCCCCTTTGAGAGTATCGTTACCGTTGTCGCCTTGAAGGTCGTCATCGCCTTCTCCCCCTTCCAGGGTATCATCGCCCTCTCCGCCGAAGAATTCGTCATTACCGCCATTGCCGATCAGGGTATCGTCGCCATCATAACCCACTAAATAGTTACCCAGTTCATTGCCAGTAATGACATTATTGAGGAAATTGCCTCTGCCATCGAAAGCGTCAAACCCAGTCAGAGTCAGGTTTTCCAGTCCGTTTTGCAATTGGAAAGAATGAAGGCTAGAGATGACTAAATCGATTCCACCCACGCCGTCGGGATTCTCAGGTGCAATAACATCGCCGTCATTATCGACGTAATACGTATCATTGCCCTCTCCTCCTTCGAGGTAGTCATCGCCTGTACCCCCGTTTAGGGTGTCATTGCCAGCTTTACCGAGGAGTTGGTCATTACCATTTCCACCATTGAGAGTGTCATTGCCCTCTCCCCCATCGAGGAAGTCATTGCCATTGCCGCCATCAAGGGTGTCATTCCCTGCGTTCCCGATCAGGTCGTCATTCCCGCCGTTCCCGCTTATAGTATCGTTACCAATACCGCCAACGAGGATATCATCGCCTTCAGTGCCAATGAGTGTAACGTCCATACTTTATATATCCTGTGTTTGAGTTGATTGATTTTTGGAGTATTCCTGCCCTACTACGAGGGTTGGGGTATTAGGTGGGATTAGGTGCGATCGCGCTAACGTCAACTACAAGTCAGCTTGGCAAAATTACACAAAGCCCTCCTAGCAAACTAATTTCTAGTCCGCTCTCTTCCTTACTTCTCACCAATATAGTACATATGTACCTATTGGTCAAGCAAGGGGGATTAAACAATTGCTAATGGCGCAACGAGGTAGCAAAAAGCTTTTTATTTTTTCGCTTCCTAATTAAATAGATGATCTAGAACATTTGAATCTGTAAAGTTACAAAATCTGATGGTATTGAAATTTGATGACGACTAAATCAGGAGCATAAACGTTTATAATCTGTACGACTTTCAGTTCCTCTAATCTATCAATTTGTGCCATTCGAGTTTAGGAATAAAAATCCACTACTTGCATAGTAGGGGAAATTTACGGATATCTACAATACCTTTGCAATAACTTCACTGAATCTTTAAAAAGAAAAGATTTTCATACATATAGAGAAAAATTTATTTGGAGGCGATCGCACTCTAAAGCCTTACAATTGTGACAATATAGGGCGAAAATTTTATAACAGATGAAGTGCGATCGCCTAATTCTGAGCAGTTAGAATTTGCTCTCTAACTACACCCTTCTATCCATTTGACTTCAGGAACTTTTCCCGCCCTAAATTCAGTCACACGTTGCCCATCCGTCTCAAATATAACCCGATAATTTTTATCAACAGAACTTTTGGGAATAAATGTTAAGTAATGACCTCCTTCAACATAGGGATGGGGTGTCACTTCAATTTGTCCGGGATACAGGGATTTAATTCGAGCTTCCGTATCCCCAATTCCTGCACCACTAATAGTCGTAATACCCTTAGTATTAATATCTACCCTAGCAATGCGATCGCCTGTCACCATAAAATGGATACCGTCTAACTTATCAGCAGGCTGGTAATAGACACATTCCGGATTCGTATTCGCACCATTCGTAACGATCTTTACCCCAGCAGCGCGTGACGCTTCCGCAACCGTCATCCCAACTTGAATGGGACCAATACCCTTAATCGCCAGCTTGGAGTTTGCTGTTAGCTTTTCCTGTTTTTTTATTGAAGTTAAACACAGATTTTGTCCGCTCTGATCACCCAAGCAATTATCATTTCTATCTAATAGAATTACGGATTGAACAGTCGAAAATTGCTTAAGTGTAGCCTGGACAGCACTGATCGCGCGTGCGTCATCTCCCACTCCTCTTGAAACAACCGTTTTGCAGAATTTAAGTTTAGCCACTCCCTGAGAAATGGATAGCGTAAAATCTTCACCACAGTTAGAACTTCCGGTTAGTTGAACTGCATTGATAAAACCCTTGCTACTTTCATTATCAGTAGGACCTTCTAGCAATTCTTCAATTGCAAATCGAGCTATCCCTTCATTTGTTGTAGTGCGCCAGACAGACTCAACATAAGTGAAATCTGTATTGCTATTTGGTGTTTTAGGAAAAAATACTTTAACATTTTTAGAAGTAACTTGAGCTGACTGGCGAGTACTTTGCGGGGCTTGTTTTGTTCTAGTTTGCTCTAACTCAGCTTGAGGTTCTGTTGATTCTGACTCTGTGGATGATTCGGATTCTGTAACCGCTTGGGATGATTCTGATGATTCTGCGGTATCTTGAACTTGCTGTCCACAGGAACTAATCCCCCAAACTGTGAATACTAACCAAAACGATAGTAGAGGTAATCGGCAATGATTAAGCATTTTTACTCCAAAGCTTCTCAATGGTTTACTCTTCCACTGTAGATAAGTCTTCAGAGGAAACTTGATCCTTATGTGTCAATATTTATACTGGTGAACTGTTGTACATTGAAATTTCCTATCAATATTCACTTAGGTCACTTGCCTGTTAAACCCTCTCCCTCTCTCCCCTTTCTCCTCGGATGTAAGCAACCCCGCAATAAATTGACGGGGCTTCAGCCCGGATCATGCACAGTCGGAAAAGAGGTAATTGTCCCTCTAATAGACACGTCATCCCTGGACTTCCGGGCGCACTTACAGACGCCCCAAGCTCGGCAATATTAATCGCTGCGTTTACATCAGCATCATGTTCCAAGCCACAATGTCCACACTTAAACTTCTTCCCGTTCCGATACGACTTCCCCTTTTCAGGGTGGACATGTCGGCAGCGCGAACAAGTTTGACTGGTATAAGCGGCAGGAACAAAGACAACTGGGACTCCAGCGATAGCCGCCTTATATCCAACGAAGATTCTGAGTTGATAGAACGCCCAATTGTTCGTCCTACGCCGCTCAGTCTTACTTCTTGGCTTGGTGTTAAGACTATCCCGAATTCCGGTCAAGTCCTCAAACGCCAATGCAGAATTAGATTGCTTTGCCTCTTGTACCAATTGCTTGCTGATATTGTGATTCACCCATTCTTGAAAGCGGCGTTCTCTCCCAGAAAGCCTTCTGAGCAACCGTCTAGCGTTGCGAGTGCGTTTGGATTGAACGTTAGCTCTGAGTTTACTGAATCGGTCACGAACCGATTGAATCTGACTTCCATCCCAGGACTTCCCCGTGGAAGTAGTGGCGATGTCGCGCCTCCCAAGATCGACACCAATCACTTTAGGTGTCTTGCCTGTTGGTGGGGTATCAATCTCAACCACCAAGTTGATGTAGTAGTCACCTTGACGACTTTTCTTGAGCGTTGCACTCGTCAGAGTTTGACCCCTAAGCAGTGCGATTTGATATCCACCAATCGACAAATCAAAATCAACTCGTCCACATTTGAGAGTTACTCCTACTCGCTGTTGAGCTTCTATATAGCGGAAGGTGCGAACATCCAAGCTGATAGAAGTGGGTCGGAATTTGTGGATTTTATGAGCCGCTTTGGCGTTACCAATGACGCGCCGAATAGCCTGACAAACGTGATTGGCTTTCAACCCTGTCACTTCTCGCACTGGCTTATAAACCTTGTGGTGAAGCTTGGTTGTATTCCAGCAGTTATCCTGTTTGGCAACTTCCAGTATCTGGTTACAAGCATCAGCGAATCCCTGCAAAGTCTCATCGACTTTTGGTCGATACTCTACAGGGACTATAAGCTTGCACTTCACAGACAGGGATTGAGTCATAATAACATTGTAGCTCATCCAGATTGTAGGCGGTTAAAACCGCTTACGTGCGTTCCTCTCCGGTCTAAAGACACGGAGTTTCCCAAGAGCGGAGGATTCCTTATGAACTCGATCGCACCTGCTTTAAAATGACAAGTCAGCCTGATCCGTCCCAGTCTAATTTACCGATCAACCATCCCAACAGTCACACTGACCAAGCATCAGTTGTTGGAGACAACAGCCAAGGGGAACAACACTTGTCTACCGTGTCCCAGTCTCAATTAGTCAATCGCCAGACTCCTCATCAGATCGCTAACCCATCGATTATTACCCTGAGTGCGATCGCACTCCTGGTTTCAGGATTAGTCTTTGAGAACCTGTGGGTTGCTATGTCGGGGGCTATTGTTACTTTACTCGTATCCGTACCCGTAATTTGGTTGCCCTTGCGGCGATCACTGAATGAGTCCCTATCCCCACAACAGCGATCGCAATTGATTGCGACCTGTGGCGTATTTGCTGGCATTATTGGTTTAGCCGTTTTAACCGGATTTACTCAAAAGTTTGATTCGGTTGGTTCTTTGGCAGAATGGGTTGGAGCGTTAGGGCAAATTCTGATTGCTGTCTTAGCGGTTTATATTGCGTGGCGACAGTATGTGATCTCAAAAGACCTAACCATCCAGCAAAATACGATTACTCAGCAGCAAACGATAGATACTTACTTTCAAGGTATCTGCGACTTGGCATTAGATGATGAGGGGTTACTTGAAGATTGGCCTCAAGAACGAGCCTTTTGTGAAGGACGAACGGCTGCTATTCTAGGCAGTGTGGACGCGGCTGGTAAAGCGAAAGTCCTCAGATTTTTGTCCCAATCTCGGTTATTAACGCCTCTAAAACGCGATCGTCACTTAGGTCGTCCGATGCTGGATGGGAATGGAGGATACCAGGAAGATCGGATCGATGGTGTGCGGGTGATTGATCTCAATGTCATGTTAGCAGGTGCAGATCTAACGGGCACGGATTTGCGCTGGACAGAATTAAGCGAAGCGAATATGGTAAGAGCAAATCTTAGCCATTGTGACTTAGCGGGGGCAAATTTATCTCGCACAATCTTGTATGAAGCTAACCTAGTGGGTGCGGATATGAAAGGAGTCCGCCTATTTTATGGTTCAGTCGAAACCGCTACTCCCCGCAGTCGCAGTCATGAATCTCCAAATTATCGCACTGGAGTTCATACTGGTGCTGTGGTTGAACGAGTTAACTTTAGTAATGTTCAACGGATGGATGAGGAACAACGGAAGTACTGTTGTTATTGGTGTGGTGAACAATCTCGCCAGACTATTCCGGGTGGTTGTGAAGGTATTCCTAATAAGTTAGGTCGTTAAGAGTTTTGAGTTTTGAGTTTTGAGTTTAAGTCCCTAAGCTGTCACGCCTTTAAATTGGGTATCAGTAGCGACCAAGATGGTCGCACTACAAGGATTCTGTAATTATTGACAA
>DNGI01000034.1:25995-48705 GCA_003486645.1 Cyanobacteria bacterium UBA11370
TTTAAATTGGGTATCAGTAGCGACCAAGATGGTCGCACTACAAGGATTCTGTAATTATTGACAATCAGGTTTAAATGACGAACAGCTTACTCCCTTCCACTATAAGATTATGTAGGGTTAGTTAATCTTCCCCATCTCCCCACTCCCTACCGCCCCTAAAAGATATGGTGCAAGAAAAGATTAAGGTTAACCCGAATAAAAATATAGATGGGTTAACTTTTGTGCTTGCCATGTGGCTTCTCAGCCGACTTGTAATTGTAGTAGCGATCCAATTTATTGCCCCATTACGAGATGCTGCACCCGTGAATTATCAATTTCCATTACTGGGTTTTGTGCCTAATTTTGTGCCGAAAATGGGTTGGGAACTCTTCTCACATTGGGATGGGGCTTGGTATGGACAGATTGCGACTTTAGGCTATAGCTATAACAACGATGGGCAACAATATTCTATCGCCTTTTTTCCCCTATATCCCTTAGTTTCTCGTGTGTTTATGATGTTCGGCTTACCGTTTGAGGTAGCAGGAACGTTGGTCAATAATTTGTCTTTTTTGGGGGCAATGCTGCTTGTGAATGATTGGACAAAAGAGCGATATGGTATTAGTGTAGCTCGATGGACAACAGCAGTATTGGCTTGGTTTCCATACTCCTTATTTGGGACTGTAACTTATACTGAAGGGCTATTTTTATTACTCACAACCGCAGCATTACGAGCATTTGATAAACAGAAGTATCTGCAATCAGGACTTTGGGGAGCAATGGCAACTGCAACTCGTCCAACTGGAATTGCTCTTTTCCCGACGTTTCTCTTCCTCGCGTGGAAAGAAAAGCGATCGCTTCTTGCTTATTTGGCAGGGATGGCGACAAGTGGAGGGTTGCTTTTATTCAGTTTGTATTGCATGATCCGTTTTGGAGATCCGTTAGCATTTGTCCACGTACAACAGGCATGGCAACAGCAGAATTTGTTGGACATTATTCAGGGTGCTTTAGCCTTAAATCGGGATAGTTTGATGAAACTTCTCATGCTGTTGGGTGGGGGCTATCTCTTGTGGTATTTACGCGCAAAGTTGAATCATGTTGTGGTTGCTTATGGCTTCTTTTCGTTGTTCCTACTGGCAATATCTAAAGCTTTCACATCTCTTGATCGCTACATTTACGGTATTGTGTCTCTATCACTGGCACTCGGTATGGTATTTGCTAATCATCCCCGATGGGGATATGGAATTATCGCCTTCTTGGCTATATGGCTTGTACGTTTTGCTATTTTGTTTGCTTGGTGGCAGTTTGTAGCGTAGATTAAAAAACTAAGGTTAACGTTTCTGGTATGCGAATTCAGCATCTACATAAATATCTCACCTCTCTAACGTACAAAACGTCTAATTCGGTCATATTTTGGTTCAGTTTGAGCTTGACTTTTGCCGTCATTTACGGTTTGCTTGCCCTGCAAGAAGCATTTAGTGGTGAGTATGTTGTGCAGGATGATGCACGACAGCATATTTTTTGGATGCGGCGGTTTTTTGATCCAACGTTATTTCCAAATGATTTGACAGCGGATTATTTTCAATCGGTTGCACCTTGGGGGTATGCTACGTTTTATCGAGTATTTGCTCTGATTGGTATTGATCCAATTGTACTGAGTAAGTTTGTGCCATTGGTGTTGGGGTTCGTGGCGACAGGGTATTGCTTTGGTGTCTGCCTTCAACTTTTACCGATACCTGTTGCTGGGTTTATTGGTTCTTTGTTATTGAATCAAAATCTTTGGATGAGAGATGATTTGGTATCGGCCACACCTGTGGCATTTGTTTATCCGCTGTTTCTGGCTTTTTTATATTATTTATTGCGACGAATGTTGCTTCCTTGTTTGGTTGCGATCGCCTTGCTGGGGTTATTTTATCCCCAGTGTGTATTTCTCGCCGCAGGTATTTTAATTTTACAACTCTGGTATTGGGAAAATGGGCGGTTACGGTTTTGTCAAACGAAGCGTGATCGCTGGTTCTGTGGGTGGGGGCTAGCGGGTTGCTTGCTCATTCTATTACCTTATGCCTTAGAATCTTCAGAATTCGGTTCAGTTATTACCGCTGCACAAGCTAGGGCATTACCTGCATTTTCGGAGAAAGGATGGTCGAGTTTTTTTAATAACGATCCCTGGAATTATTGGGCTTGTGGTAAGCGGAGTGGAATGCTTCCGACGGAATGGTGTCGCTTGATGGCGAAGTATTCTATTCTTTTATTACCGCCTCAAATATGGCTGAGTTTGTCGTTGCCATTGCTGTTAAAATACCCGTCTCGATTTCCCTTAGTTCAACAGGTAACGAGTAAAATTTTACTATTACCTCAGATGCTATTAGTATCCTGTGGGATGTTTTTTTTCGCTCATCTTCTTTTGTTTAACCTTCATCTACCTAACCGATATACAGAACATAGTTTGCGAATTTTAGCAGCTTTAGCAGGTGCTGTAGCTATTACTATTTTATTGGATAGTATTCTGTCCCTGTGCCAACAGCGAGGTAAACTGATCTTGGCTTGGGGTTTTACTTTTTGTTTGGGGACAGGATTAATCTTATATCCCAGTGTTTTGAAGGCAAATGACTACCCTTTTCCTTCCACTCTTTACACGGTTGGATCTGTACCCGAACTTTATAAGTTTTTTGAAGCACAACCGAAAGATAGTGTGATTGCTTCTTTAGTCGAAGAAGCGAATAATTTACCGACATTTGCTAAACGATCTATTTTGGTAGGAGGCGAGGGATATGCTTTGCCTTACCATCAGGGATACTACACCCAAGTTTATCAGCGAACGGTCGATCTGATTAAGGCTCAGTACAGTCAAGATTTAACAGAAGTAAAAGGGTTTATTGAAAAATATGGCGTGGATTTCTGGCTAGTAGAACGAGGATTTTTTAAACCCAATTATATTGCAAATAATGGCTGGATTGAGGAATATCAGTTAGCAGCGACAGATGCGGAAGCGACTATCAAGCAAGGAAACGTTCCAATTCTGGTACAAGGGATTAAGAAATGTTCTACATTTAAAGTCAAGAATTTAGTTGTTCTGCAAGCCAAATGTATTCAAGAAATGAAGGATGATGTTTAATGAGGAAAAAGATTAAGAATAGGGGGTGCATCCCTTGTGTTGCACAAATAGTGAAAGAGAAGGGATAAGGGGGATAGTACTGAGAAATATAGATTTGCCAAAATGGAATGCTCCCAAAATAGGTCTTGAAAATGAAATTAATCAAATCTATCGGTAAAACCTATATACCTAAACGACTATCTTATGCAAGGGTATTAAAGTCTGGCTTTATTGTTATACTGATCTTGGGAATTGGTTTAAGATTTTGGAATATTGATAAAAGTTTTTATTGGGGAGATGAAGTTCGCACATCCCTAAGAGCATCGGGTTATACTAAAGAGGAAATTCAACAGAGTTATGATGGTCAAATTATTGATGTTGACAGTTTGCGGAAGTACCAGTTTCCGAATCCCGAAAAAGATTTAAACGATACCGTCAAAGCGTTAATGAGTCGCCCTGAACATCCGCCGTTATATTACTTAATGGCACGATTCTGGATGCAAGGGTTTGGCGATTCAGTCGGTGTGATTAGAAGTTTATCGGCTCTTATTAGTTTAATTGCTTTCCCTGCCATTTATTGGTTATGTTTGGAATTATTTGAATCCCCCGTAGTGGGATGGACAGCGATCGCTATTATTGCCGTTTCCCCTTTACATATCCTCTATGCTCAAGAAGCGAGACAATATAGTTTGTGGACGGTTGCGATTTTACTATCGAGTGCAGCCTTGTTGCGAGCAATCCGACTCAAGAGGAAAATAGATTGGGGAATTTATACTCTGACATTAACGCTAGGGATGTATTCCCATTTACTCTTTGCTGCGGTAGCACTAGGTCAAGGACTTTATGTATTAAGTCTCGAAGGTTTACGATTCAATAAAACGGTTATTCGCTATTTAGCGGCTGCGAGTATTAGCGCTTTAACCTTCATGCCTTGGGTTGGAGTGATGATTGCTAATTTAGCTTACACTAGTGCGGCAATTGTTGAGGGACAAAAAGATGAAACTCTATTCTACTTAATTGATCGATGGTTTCGCAATATCAATCGTGTTTTTTTTAATGCCGATCTGGGTTCTGCCAATTCAATTCTGGTAATTTTTACTCTCTATTCTATTTACTTCCTCTGTCGCCATACGCCTAAACGAGTTTGGTTATTTCTAATTAATTTAATAGGTGTAACCGCGTTATCTCTAATAGTACCAGATTTGATTTTAGGAGGTTGGCGTTCGGTTGCGATTCGGTATCTTATCCCTTGTTATTTAGGCATTCAGATTGCGATCGCCTACTTCTTCTCAACTCAAATTGCCTTCATCAAAACTTGGAAGCAGCGAGTATGGCAACTTGTATTAATGACGATTCTCTTAACCGGATTAATTACAGGTACTATTCAATCTCAACAGGAAGTGGTTTGGAGTAAAGATGCAGATAAGGCTGAATTCTATTTAGAGATAGCACAACTGATTGATCAAACCCCTCGTCCCCTAATTATTAGTGATACCTCACCCATTGATGTGCTGACTCTAAGTTACAAACTTAATCCCAACATTCAGTTGCAACTGGTTAATGAAACCTATCGTCCAAATATCCCTGATGGATTTAGTAATGTGTTCTTGTTGAGTCCGTCTGATTCCTTAAGAAAATCGTTTAAAAAACAGCGTATCTATAAACTGAAGCTAATTAAAAAACTGGGTTCAGATCTGAATGAAAATCCGCATATTTGGGAAATAATTAAGCGCTAAACTCTATTTGTAGATAAAGCCTTTTGACTTATGCTCACTAAATTAACAGCAATTTTACAAAAAAATCTCACTCATCCACCCTCTACCTCCCGAAAGAATCAGATAATCTTTTGGTTGACGTTGAGCTTAACCTTTAGTTTGATCTATAGTATTTTAGGGTTACAAGTTGCCTTCAGTAGCGAATATGTCGTACAAGACGATGCCAGACAGCATGTATTTTGGATGCAGCGGTTTTTAGATCCAGAACTGTTTCCCAATGATTGGATTGCCAATTATTTCCAAACTGTTGCTCCATCCGGATATACTACTCTGTATCGGCTAATCGCTGTCCTAGGAATTCATCCTTTAGTATTCAATAAGTTGTTGCCGATGATACTAGGATTAATCACAACGGGTTATTGTTTCGGTATTTCATTACAACTATTACCTGTACCAGCAACCGGATTTATTGCTTCATTAATTCTCAATCAAACCCTATGGATGGATGATGATTTAATTTCAGGCACTCCGAGAGCGTTTGTTTATCCTTTACTACTAGCATTTTTATACTATTTATTACGACGTTCATTAGTTCCCTGTTTAATTACGGTTGCACTCCAAGGACTCTTTTATCCTCAGACTGTTTTCCTCTCATCTGGACTCCTTATTTTGCGATTATTCAGTTGGGAAAAAGGAAGAGTAAAATTATCTTCAAATCTAAAGGATTATCGATTTAGTGCGGCTGGATTAGGAGTTGCTTTTTTCATCCTTTTACCCTATGCCTTAACGAGTTCTCAATTTGAGCCAATTATTAGTGCGACTCAAGCCAAAACTTTACCTGAATTTCTACCTGGAGGAAGAGCCGGTTTTTTTAATGATAACCTCTGGGAGTTTTGGATTGAGAAAGAACGCAGCGGATTGTTACCCCGACGCGATCGCACACCTATAATCCTTTGGATCGGTTTAGTATTACCCCTCTTATTCCGATATCCTGGATGGCTGCCGTTAGTCAAATCGATTCAAAAAGAAATTGTAATTCTTACTCAGTTAATGGTAGTATCAATTTATCTATTTTTAACAGCTCATGGTGTACTGTTTAAACTGCATCTACCCAGCCGTTATATGAAGTATAGTCTGCGACTAGTATTGGCGATATCAGCCGCGATCGCACTCACTCTATTACTTGATGCAATTTTCCAGCTTTGCCACCAACCCACTCGACAAGTTTTCGCCCTGGCAATCACCCTTTTTATCGGAATTTTTCTTATTGTATATCCTAGCTTTTTAGCAGATTTTCCTAAGACGAATTATACAGTAGGTAAAGCCTCCACCCTCTATCAATTCTTCTCCCAAACGCCTAAAGATAGTCTCATCGCCTCCCTCTCCGCCGAAGCGAATAATTTGCCAACATTTTCGGCACGATCTGTCCTAGTTAGCGAAGAATATGGTATTCCCTATCATACGGGCTATTATCGTCAATTTCGCCAACGAGCTATTGACTTAATTAACGCTCAATATAGTCTAAACTTAGCCGAGGTGGACAACTTTATCCAAAAGTACGGAATCGATTTTTGGCTGTTAGATCGAGATGCTTTTAAGCCTAACTACATTGCTCAAAATAGCTGGTTAAACCAGTTTCAATCCCCTGCGAAAAAGGCTCAAACGGATCTCAAAAAAAGAGTTAAACCAGCCTTAGCGAAATTAATTAAGCCTTGTTCAGTTTTCAAGACTAATCAATTTGTTGTTTTAGGGGCAAACTGTATTGAGAAGCAATAAAATAGAACCTCTATCTGTAATAGTGATTCCATTCCAAAACCTGGAACGATAAGTATTCACGCCACTGATCAATTACAAGTTAGTGGGACTGATCCCATTACTCAGATACCTGGATCTATTCGCACAGAGACATTAGGAGCAATCTCTGGTAGTCGAGATGTTAACATTTCTCAAAGCTGCATCACTCAAAATACGCCGAATACGATTCAATTAACCCACTCGATGGAGCGATCGCTCGCTATTACAGAATTTTGCTTTCCAGACGCTATCATGATAGAAGTATTTAGCAGGCATGAGGGTTGTTCTGTTTAGGCTCCATGTCTATTGTATGGAGCGGAACCTCTGCTCGTTGGCGCATGAGAGGATTGCCACTTACTATCTCAATATGAAGCGTCTAATTAATTGGATTAGTATATTGGTGTTAATTGCCGTATTCTTAGAGTTACGCGCAGGATATCGACCGACTGGATGGAACTTCGATTTTCCTATAGGGGGTAACGGGACTCAACCACTGGTGATGAAGGGAGGCGATCCTTATATTCGTGCTTTGATGCGAACAATTTCTGCAAGCGAGGCGAATGTCTCTCGTCCCTATTCGGTTATTTATGGAGGCGATCATGTTTGGGATTTAAGCCGTCATCCGGATCGCTGCGTACCCATTATTACTGGACCGAATATTGGTAATTGTACTACGGCGGCGGGACGGTATCAGTTTATTAATACCACTTGGTATGACAAAGCAGAACGTTATCATCCCCAACCGTGGGGGTTTTGGGTTTTGAGGAGTTACAGTTTTGAGCCACGATATCAAGATGCTGTGGTTCATGCGTGGCTGAGTGATAAACAAGCTTGGGGGATGGATATTTCCCAACAATTACGACAAGGAAAAGTGCATCGAGTATTGCAACGGTTGTCGGGAACTTGGACAAGTTTAGGATATGGGATAGAAACGAATTCAATGTCGGGCGCTTTGCCTGGGATTTATCAGCGAATGTTACAGGAAGAATTGCAACAAGTCGGTCAGGTATCCATTCAAAATTCTACCTTTAAACTTCAAAATTGATATAAATAGTTTAACCATCGGACAAAGGCGATCGCAATGGGTGAATTATAACTCAGAACCCGTGCGGTAATAGCTTGTCCCATGGGCATTCCTGGTGTTTTTTGCCAAGCTAACCAAGTATGAATTAAAGCTTTGGGACGATGAACAGATGTATAGCGGTTTAAGCCTGCTAATTCAATCTCTTGCACAATAGTTTGTGCTTTCGGATATAAGGTATCATCTGAGGGGATTAGATGGGCAACAAAATCTTCTAACATTCCCGGAAGTTGATTATTTGGCATTAACCACACTCCCACCCGTGGTAATTCTGGTGGTGCATAAACCCAACCTTCTGCTGGTGGAGATCCGGGAATATTTTGATAACCACTATCTCTTAATCGATTCCGCACAGCATCCCATCGTGCTAATAAATTTTGATCAGCATCAACTACAATTCCTAATGTTTGTAAGTTTGGTTCTTTCAGCCTTGCAGATAATCCTCTTAAAAGCACTTCAATTCCTTGCGTTGTTTCTGCTGATTCTTCTATATTTTCTTCTTGAGGATTTTCTTCTTGAGGTACTTCTACAGAAAATGTTTCTGGTACTTGATGTTGTTCGCATAAAGCCCAGATAACGTGTTGGTCATTCTTGCCCTCTACCAATAACTGCTGTCGTTTTGGTGCAGGTGGTTTTCGTCCTTTTGGCATCAACGTACCTCAATACTTTGGCGCACAGCAGCAGACAATTCTTCTGGAGTGTATTCTACAGGAACTATCTTATCACCCTTCTGACTCAATCGAAATAATTTGCCAATTGATTGATCTTCTAATTCATCCAATGCTTCTTGAAAGGCACAGATACAGTCCCAACTATGAGTCGTTGCAAAGACTTGAATATTTAATTGCTTTGCCATTTGCAAAACTAAGCGCCACATATCCGTTTGCTTCTCATAGTGAAGACCCGTTTCAATTTCATCTACTAGTAAGACATTATTTTCGGCGGTAACGGCTGTCATGGATAGGGCGAGAATACGACGCATCCCCTCACCCATGCTACCTAAAGGAATTGGGTGAGGTCGTCCGCGCAGTTTCAGTAAAATTCCACTATTAGTAGTTTGGCTACTGGTAAAACTCATGCGTTCTACATCAGGTTCCAAAATTTGGAGTGCTTTAACTAAACTTTCTTCTTTAGGTGTGAGGGTAATTTGATCCCATAATTTAGCTAGGTAATCAAATCCTATATCTCGAGTCGCAAGCAGAAATTCACATCCCTGAATTGAAGAATTTAAAAGCTGTTTAGAGGGTTTTGTCGATTTAAAGCTACGCCGTTCAAATGAGCCATCCTGAAATAAAGGAGCCTTCATTTTGAGATCGACTTCATCTTCATCTATCAATATAAGCTCAAATATAAGCTCAAAGGCTTGATCATTAATTTCAGATACATCCTCAACAATTTGACTAGATTGCGTTATGGGAGCTAGCTGTATTTGGACTGAGATAGGTTTATCTTTATGAGATTGAATAAGAATATTTTGTTCAAAGTTAAGTTTATGCTCAGGAAATATATGTGAAATTTGATATTTTTGACTTACCGAATTTCTATCTCCCAAGGGGGCAATTTCACCCCGGATATCTAGTAGGTCAAGTAAGCGGTGAGGATTACTTTGATCAGCTAACAAATAAACAGCTTCTAGCAAACTTGTCTTGCCGCTATTATTCATCCCAACGATCAGATTAACCCGCGCCAAATCGTCGATATGGAAATCTTGAAAGCACCGATAATTATGAATACTAAGATCGCGTAACATCAAGCCCTCCAGTATAGAAGACGTTATTATCTCCCATATTAGAGGCAATTGGCTGCTGGATGCGGCTCAAGGCTAAGAAAAGGAGGAGGCGATCGCACTCAGTGTTAACTCTACTAAATTTTTATAGGGAAAAGGAGTCTTGTCCCTTTCCCACTTGACCCGTTGCCGCTTGTTTTGAATTCATTGGAAAGCCGCTATAACCTCTTGATCTTGAGTCATTTGCGGCTGCATTACTTCTTCTTGATAAGTGTTGTTGAATCCTCCTATCGAAGCAAGATTGACGATCAAAAGGAAGGTGACGAGTACAAAGGTGGACTCTAGGAAAACTGGAAAAGTAATATTACGTTTCATACAAACACCCTTGCTTGATAAAGGTAACATAGTTTGTCTAATTGGCTTACTAGAGTGCTTTTCAATAGGCTTTGATCAGCTTATTTTCACCAACCCTAACAGCCTTACTTTGTATAATGCAAGAGATTTTCTGGGTTTGACAGTACCTTTAGGGAGACTTTTGGCAATGAGTATTTTTGCTAATTCTTTTCCTGAGATAGAGATGTTCTCTTTTCAGTCTCTCCTTAGAAGCACTCAGTTACTCAACTGCATACTCCTTAAGTAGAAACTACCTTATAAAGAAGAAACCGCACAACCCTGTTGTTTGAAGTCGTGCGGTAAAAATTAATTTTTTAGAGTTTTATTCAATTGCTAGTCTGACTTGACAAAGATGCCACTCACTCAAGAAGCGATAACCTCCACAGTCCCTAGGCTGCACTTTTCGGAGGCATGACCACCCTTTTCGCTAAACCCAAACTTCTGAGAAGTTGAATTGACCACCAAGTCATATCAATTTCCCACCATTGCCGTCCGGCTGGAGCTACATTGGGATGAGCGTGATGGTTATTATGCCAACCTTCTCCATAGGTTATAATAGCTGCCCACCAGAGATTGCGCGAACCATCATTCACCTCATAGGTTTGATAACCGAATAGATGAGTTGCAGAATTAATTAACCACGTGCTGTGCCACAAAAACACGGCTCTGACAAACATTCCCCAGATGACAAAAGGCCATCCTCCCAATACATACAACAACAAACCAATGGGAATCTGAAGCAATAAGAAGTTGCGATCGAGCCAGCGATAATAGGGATTTTTTGCCAAATCAGGGGCGTATTTATGATAAGTTTCGTAATCAAAAAATTCGGGTCTTTGATAGAACAACCAAAGCATATGACTCCACCAAAAACCCCTTTGTGCTGAGTATGGGTCTTTGAGTTCATTTTCTGGATTAGCATGGTGTTGTCGATGACCTGCTACCCAAAAAATTGGACCTCCTTGGAAGGCAAAAGCGCCTATCGTGGCAATGATATATTCTAACCACTTGGGCACTAAAAAACTGCGATGGGTCAAAAGTCGGTGATACCCTAAACAGATACCAATGCTACCAAATAACCAGTGGAGAAATAGGGTAACAAGCAGCGCTGACCAGGAGAAAAACCAAGGAGCCAGCATGGCTAAAGCGTGAATTGTAGCGAAAAACCCCACACTAGCCCAGTGGAGTTTCAGGGGAGGGTGGATTTCTACGACTGCCGCAGGTGAGTTGTTGGTCATAAATCTTCTTTCGTGGGCATTCAAATGCAAGTAGTACTTGCACTTTATTTAGCCTAACATGACAATGCCTCAATGCAAGTGTCACTTACATTTTTTTAAGCTTATGTCTCGAACCAGTTCTGAAACACGAGCGCGTTTGATTAGAGCAGCGCTTGAGTTGTTTAGCGCTCAGGGCGTTACCGAGACGACAACAAAGCAGATTGCTGAATTAGCGCAGGTCAATGAAGTGACGCTGTTCCGCCAGTTTGGTAGCAAGCAGGGATTACTTTTGGCGGTGATTGAAGATTCGGGGATATTTAGTCGCTTGGGTGAATTATTGCGATCGCAAGTGAATCATACCACGAATGTGCAACAAGCTCTCAAAAATTACGGGCGCGATCGCCTACAGACTCTCGAACAGATTCCCGAATTGCTCCGTTCGGTGGTGGGTGAAGCGGGGAAATACACGGTTGAAAATCGTCAGGCGCTGGGACGAGGGGTTACTCAAGCAAATCGGGATGTTGCTCACTATTTAGCCACTGTGATTGAACGCGATCGCTTGGTGATGCGTTTACCGGCTGAAAAATTAGCAAGTTTACTCAATGGGATGTTGTTCGGGTATTTGGTAATTGAATTGACGAGTGAATTTCAGGAACTTTGGGAGGATCGAGAAGATTTCTTAGACCATTTAGTACAACTTTTTTTATACGGAGCTGTATCAACATTAACTGAATCTTCAATTGACTCGATCACTGAAACCATTACCTCTGAAAATGTGGCTGATTTATCGGCTTCTTTAGTGCATTCAATTCTGCGACAAGCAAAAAAACGCGGATTGCGGGATTATGCTCTCGCTTATGTCCTGTTTGGTACGGGTTTGTTGCCTCAAGAAATTGTTGCGTTAGAACGTCAACACCAAATTAGTGATGCGCTTCAGCATTTATTACAGGTTACTAAAGGTGCAGTCCGACAAGTACCTGTAAATCAGTGGATTATGGGAAAACGTTATGGTTCTTATACTCATAATCCTTTGATGCAATGGTTAAAAAGTCGTAAGGATCGACAGTCAGCCATGTTTCTAAATGATAAGGGAGGACGAATGTCAGAGGATGAGTTAGTGATAGCTTGGCAAGGATTTACTTCAGGGTTGTTAACGCCTAATAATCAACCCCTTTTTATTGAGCAAGCGCGACAAACGTGGTGTGTGGAAATGTTGATGAGGGGGATTGATTTAGAAGATTTAAGTATTCTTAGTGGTTGGGACATTACCCAGTTAGAACCCTTTGCACAGAGAGCAAAAGAAAAAGCGGCTTTGGAGAGAGCGTTGCGTGTGGATCAGAGAGGATAATAGAGAGTGGGGAGAGGGGAGAACTATGTAGCAGGAATTTAGGAAAACGGTATAACACCGAACAGCTAATGAGGATATTAGATATTCAAGCGGTTGCGGACGAGGGTTTCTGTCATATTAGCTAACCGATCTAACTTAGCTTTCTTTTCAGTGGCACTTTTTTCATAGTTTTGCTTGCGTTCTAATGCTGCACGCGCTAAATCTTCTCGATTTTGTTTCAGTGCTTGAATGGCTACTTTTTGCCAAATGTTCATTTCACGAACAGCGTGATTGTACTCTGGTTGAAGAGTATCCCAAATAACTTTAATATCCGCTAATGCTTGGTTCAATAACTGTGCCGCTTTTTCTTTGTTTCCTTCTTCAATAGCTCGTTTAATGGGTTCATACAACTTATCGGTATTCATCTGATCGATAACTGGAACGAAATCTTTAATTTGCTGACTGTAACTGACTCCAGTTTTACACCAAGTTGCCAAGTGTTCACAGTTATTGAAAAGTAAGTTATAGTTCCGTTCCCCTAATCTACTTTTGGCGCGTTGAATGACCACATCAGGGATAAAACAGGTTGGGTATTGCTTAACATAAATTTTATTGCCTCTGGCAAACGTAGTTAAGGATGTGCGTTCAATTGTTTCACTGGGTTTGCGATAATGAATAACCGTCCCGTCTCCACAGTCAATCCCATGATGTTCGTAGACTCCCTGAAGGTTAAGTAATTCTCTATGAACGTAAAGTTGATCGCCTCGTGCCATAATTACCTCACTCATCTAAACAATACGGCAGCTTTCAGTAATCAGCAGTCAGCCATCAGCAGGAAAAGCAGCTTACTGAATGACCAAGGGATTCCAGTAAAATTCAATGGCTCGTGGAACCAATAGCGCTCACCAGTAATACCCTCAAAGGTGATAAAATTGGAACTGTAGATGGGCATAGATGATTTAGCTACAAATTGGTTATTTGGGGATTTCATTTTTAATTAAATCATAACGGATAGCAGGATTAAATTATGTTATTGGAATTAAGAAAGTTGAGTGTGCCACCCGGCGATCGTCTGTTAATTAAAGATGTAAGTTGGCAGGAATTTGAACAAATTCTAGAGGAATTGGGGGAACATCGGTCAGCACGACTTTGTTATAGCGATCGCACCTTAGAAATTATGACTCCTCTGTTTACCCATGAAAATTCCAAGGTGCTGATTGGGGACTTTGTGAAAGTCTTACTGAATGAACTAGAATTAGATTATGAACCGTCTGGTTCCACTACATTTAAAAACCAGCAGATGGCACAGGGGGTGGAGCCTGATGAATCATTTTATATCCAACATTGCCAAGCGATTCGCGGAAAAGAACGGATAGATTTAACCGTTGATCCGCCTCCAGATTTAGCGATTGAGATTGATATTACTTCGCGGACTCAATTTGATAATTATCAGCGTTTGGGTGTGCCTGAATTGTGGCGGTACAACGGACAGCGTTTGCAAATTAATGTGTTGCAGGATGGCAAATATATAGACTCGGAGGTGAGTCCTACCTTTCCAAATTTTATCTTAATTGATAAAATTCCTCAATTGCTGAAGGAAAGCAAACAGGTTGGTAGCGCTCAAGTATTGAGGCAGTTTCGATTTTGGGTAAGAGAACAGATTTAATTAGACATAGGAACATAGCTATGATTATGGTCTCAACTATCAATATAGTGGCTCAATAGTGTTTGCATCCACTTGGTATCATCTTCTGATAAAGTAGGTGGCGGTGGGGGTTGGCTGTAATCAATTGATAAATCATAAGCCGCCTCATCATAAATATCAGCTAAAACCTGTGGAAGTTCCAGTGGTACATCGGGGTCAGGAGAACGTAAAGGGACTGGAATAATAGGTAAAGAATCTTGCAATTTTAACGGCCATACTTCCATCATTCCAGATTGCGAACGAGTTAGGGCGATCGCATAAGGAACATCCGGCATACGGGGATGTGCAAAGGGTCGAGTTCCCCGACGCAGTAGATCCAATTCTATTAAGTGAACACCTGCTTGGTAAAGGCGCTGGCGCTTTTGACGATACGCACTTAAACCCGGTTCGCGCTTATTAACAGGAGAAAGAATTTCAATACAGGTAACTAGAATATTTTTGGCCGTATCTCGAATTTCAATACTAACAAGGCGAACAGAAACAGGTTGGAAAACTGGAAGGGTTAAGGGTGCAGGGGTAACAGATACAGAACTGGAAATAGCATGAGGAAATAGGTTTTCAGCCACTTCACCTCGTTGTGTCACCCGCATCACTTCAACATCAGGGTATAGAATACCAATTTCACTTTCTGGAAGGCTATCTTCAACAACATAAACTTCAAGTCGTGCTGTATAGCGGGGTCGCAATTTAGGCGTTAATTGCTGCCGAATCTTACTCGCTAAAGCATTGTGGACATCTGACCAGAGATACCCCTCAAGGTAGGGATTCATGCCTGGAAATGGCGATCGCATAAAGTTCTAACTACTTTTAAATATTAATGATTTTAGTCCATCTACTCGTCACCTATTGTAAACGCGGATGCACGGACTAAAACAACTAAAACATCCGCTACATCCGCTACCAAATCCGCTGCCAAATCTGCCGCTACCTAACCCAGACAAGCTGCTAAATCTTCATCCGGCGTAGTAATTGGCTTCAAATTATAATTTTCCGACAACAACTTAAACACATTCGGCGAGATAAAAGCAGGTAAAGTTGGTCCCAAACGGATATCTTGAATTCCCAAATAAAGTAGTGTTAACAAAACCGCGACAGCCTTCTGTTCATACCACGACAAAATCATCGATAGGGGTAGCTTATTCACATCAACATCAAACGCATTTGCTAACGCCAAAGCGATCTGAATTGCCGAGTAAGCATCATTACATTGACCCACATCCATCAACCGAGGAATTCCATCAATATCTCCCAATTCTTTATCAAAGAAACGGAACTTTCCACAAGCGAGAGTCAGCACGACACAATCTTTAGGAACTTTTTCCACAAATTCAGTATAGTAGTTGCGATCGGGTTTAGCACCATCACAACCACCCACTAAAAAGAAGTGCCGAATATTTCCTTGTTTAACCGCTTCAATCACGTCTCCGGCAACACTTAAAACCGCATTCCGTGCAAAACCTGTTGTCACTTGACGGAATTCTCCATCTTCAGCAAATCCCGGCATTTCTAATGCCTTTTGAATAACAGGTGTGAAGTCAGTTTTAAGGTTAGGTGAGGGCAAATGAGTGAGTCCAGGCCAACCCACTGGTCCAACCGAGAAAAGCTTATTAGAATACGATTCATGAGGCGGCATCAGGCAGTTTGTGGTAATGACAATTGGACCTGGAAATTTAGCAAAGTCTTTGGTTTGATTCTGCCAAGCCGTGCCGTAGTGACCGTAAAGATGGGGATATTTTTGTTTTAAATTCGGATAGCCGTGTGCAGGCAGAAGTTCTCCGTGTGTGTAGACAAAAATACCTGCATTTTCAGTTTGTTTCAGAAGTTCTCCTAATTGTTTGAGGTCATGACCTGAAACTAAAATAGCCTTGCCTTTCTTGGCACTCAGAGGTACAGGTGTCGGTGTCGGATGACCATACGTTCCGGTATTTCCAGCATCCAAAAGTTCCATTGCTCGGAAGTTCATTTCACCGACTTTGAGAGCCATATTTACCCAGTCATTCAGGCTGAGATCTTGGCGGTGAATGGCAGCTAATGCTTCGTGGCAGAAGGCGTAAACTCGTTCATCTTCTTGCCCTAATTCTTGGGCATGGAAGGCATATGATGCCATCCCTTTGATGCCATAGGTAACGGTGAGTTTAAGGGAAAAAATGTCTACGTTACTGGCTGATTTGCTAATAAATGCGTATTCAATATCTTTCCCTTGCTGTACTAAGTCTTCGTTGAAATCAGGTGTAAAGTTAGCGAGATCTGACCATTCTAAGGAAATGTTTGTAGCGTGTTGAAGTTGGGCTTTTAAGGTTTCTCGGTGTGCGATCGCCTGGTGAATATACTCGATAAAACTCTTTGTGCTAAAGTTGACGTTAGTCATCGTCGCAAAAAGAGCTTCGCAAGTGAAGACATCAACGTCGTGAGTCGTTTGACCTAACTCGCGTGCTTTTAGTGCGACTTGGGATAGTCCTCGCAAACAGTAAATTAATAGGTCTTGTAAGGCATTGACTTCAGGACTTTTTCCACAAGCGCCCCATTGATGACATCCTTGTCCACTGGCGGTTTGTTCGCACTGTTCGCAAAACATAGGTCGCATCTCCGTTTAATTTCTTGAGTCTATGATTACTCTATAAAATCTTAGAGAAAACAACCTTGACTTAAGTCAATTTTCAATAAACTGTTATATAACTAGCTCAACAATAGCGGCAGTGAGTAACGATATCTCTAAAATTAAAGCATTTCTGGCTAATATCCAGTTATGGCGAGGTCTACCTGAAGAGCAGGTGGAGGCTATTACTGAGATTGCGATCGCCCAAACGTATCCTAAAGGTCAGGTAATTTTTGAAGAAGGGGATGAGGGATGCGGTTTTTTTGTGGTTAAATCGGGTCGAGTTAAAGTTTTCAAACTTTCCGTTGAAGGGAAAGAACAGATATTACATTTTTTCGGAATTGGAGAACATTTTGCAGAAGTTCCGGCGTTTGATGGTCAATGTTTTCCCGCTTCTGCTGCTGCTGTGGAGAAAAGTGAGTTATTATTTTTTCCTCGCACAGCTTTTTTAGCACTTCTAGAACAGCATCCAAGTTTAGCAATTAATATACTGGCCATTTTCGCCCGTCATTTGCGTCGATTTGCTCAGATTATTGAAGATCTTTCGTTTAAAGAAGTGCCGGGACGATTAGCTGCTTATTTGCTTTATTTAAGTGAACGTAACAGTAATGCTGAAGAAGTGGAGTTAGATATCACTAAAGCTCAACTTGCGGCGTTGTTAGCGACGATTCCAGAAACACTTTCGCGGGTTTTTGCTAAGTTGAGTCAGGAGGGGTTAATTTTAATTGATGGGTCTAGAATTACGTTGTTAGATCGACGCGGTTTAAAGAAATTAGCCGGGGGTTAGTAAGCAATTTAAAATTCAAATGGGCTACGACAACACCATTCAAAATGATAAAATAGAGTGATATCAACAGCTTCATCCTTGACCCTAATGCAACTTGTAAACGCAACAACTTACAACTAGAATTAACGTAGTGTGAGAAACTCTTCAGCAATTGAAGGATGAATACCGATCGCTTCATCAAAATGTTTCTTAGTTGCCCCAACGCGGAGGGCTAAAGCCAAACATTGAATAATCTCTACTGCCCCTTCACCAACCATGTGAGCGCCTAACACCCGATCTGAGCGATTATCAACAACTAATTTAATTAAAGTTTTTTCATCTTGCTTAGACAAACTGTGTAAAAGAGGGCGAAACTTAGAACAATAGCATCGCACATCTTCACCCAATTTTTCACGAGCTTCAGCTTCACTTAAACCAACCGTAGCTGCTTCTGGGTGTGAACTAACTGTTGATGGAACATATTCATAGCAAACCGTGCGGGGATTATTTCCAAATTGAGTATCGGCAAAGGCTCGACCTTGCGCGATCGCAACCGGAGTAAAATTAATTCGGTTGATACAGTCTCCAACGGCAAAAATATTCTCTTGTGTTGTTCGGTTATAATCATCCACTACAATTGCATTTTTACTTAGCTGAATACCAACCTTTTCTAAACCCAAATTACTGACATTTGGGGTACGACATAGAGCAAATAGGACAGTATCTACACTTAATATATTTTCGCTTTCGGATGATAGAATCACATCCAATTCATCTCCTACTCGCTTAATTTCTTTTACCGTAGTGTTGTTGAGAATCTGAATTCCTCGCTTCGTCATACCATCTTGCACGAGGGAGGCGATATCTTGATCAAAAGCAGATAAAATATGGTCTTCTAGAAATATCTGAGTAACTTTGGAGCCGAGATTGTGCATAATACCTGCTAATTTCACGGGAATATAATTACCACCGATGATGACAATATGCTTGGGCTGATGCTTGAGACTAAAAATTTGACTCGACGTGATAGTATATTCACTTCCCGGTATCTCTGGTTTTACATCTTTTGCTCCCACAGCAATCAAAATTTTGTCAGCCGTAATTTTGCGTCCTGCAACTTCTAAAGTATGAGTATCGATCAAGGTGGCTTTAGCTTTAATTACCTCTACTCCGGCTTTCTCAAGTTTTTGATTATGCACCTGGCTCAAACGATGGATTTCCTGTTCTTTAGCAGTAATAAATTGTTGCCAATCAAAGCTGTTTTGAGGGGTGTTCCAGCCATACCCTGCGGCAACTTGAGAATCCTCAGAAAATTCAGCCGCAAAGGACATTAATTTTTCAGGAATACAGCCTCGGATAACACAAGTACCGCCGACTAAATCCTGTTCAGCGATCGCTACGCGAACACCATAGCCAGCAGCTTGTTCGGAAGCTGCAAGTCCTCCAGGTCCCGCACCAATCACAAAAAGATCGTAATCGAATGTCATAGCTTAATATCCTGATGTTTCACTCAAGTTTTACTGCACAAACGGCGCTAATGTTTACCTCTAAGGGTGCATCTTAGACCTCTTATTTCCATTAAAAAGACTCCCCTGAGTCCCAGGACTGTTTCATTGTGCGTCTTCCAAAATCCAAAATCCAAAATCAACTTCCATCTAGAACTAAGAGGGGGCTACAGAGTAAAATCTTTATGGTCTACCTTTTCACTAATAATGAATCCAATTTCTCACCAAACCTCTACCCATTCCCCAATTAGCCCATTTGAACATCCAACTGAGTGGCTTTATGCCTTTTGGAAATTCTCTCGTCCTCATACCATTATTGGCACGAGTCTGAGTGTTTTAGCCTTATATCTCATTTCTCTGGCAACTACTGATAGCTCTATCACACTTCAGAGTTTAGAGCAATTTCTAGGAACGTGGATATCCTGTTTGTTTGGCAATGTTTATATAGTCGGACTCAATCAACTCGAAGATGTAGAAATTGACAAAATTAATAAACCCCATCTCCCTATTGCAGCGGGTGAATTTTCTCAACGACAAGCTCAAGTAATTATCGCTATAACAGGTATCTTAGCATTACTATTAGCCGGATTGCTAGGAGGGTGGTTGTTATTAATGGTTAGTATAAGTTTAGCCATTGGTACTGCCTATTCGTTGCCACCTATTCGGTTAAAGCGGTTTCCTTTTTGGGCAGCATTGTGTATTTTTTCGGTACGCGGAGCGATTGTTAATTTAGGACTGTTTTTGCATTTTACTTGGGCGTTACAAGGTGGAATAACTATGATACCAACGCCTACGGTTTGGGTACTAACTTTATTTATTTTAGTCTTTAGTGTGGCGATCGCAATTTTTAAAGATGTGCCAGATATGGAAGGCGATAAACAGTACAATATCACCACGTTTACCATCCAGCTTGGCCAGCAGACTGTGTTTAATATAGCACGATGGATCATCACCGCCTGCTATCTAGGAATAATTTTATCTGCTATCTTACTGCCTGCGGTTAACTCCATTGTTTTAGTGGTTACTCATCTGATCGCAATAGTTTTAATGTGGTGGCGTAGTCAACGTGTGGACTTACAAGATAAAGGTGCGATCGCTAGTTTTTATCAGTTTATATGGAAACTATTTTTTCTGGAATATCTGATTTTCCCTGCCGCCTGTCTGTTAGCCTGAAAGAGGGATTGAGGTTAAGCTCATGTCCATTCTAAAATTGCAATACGGAAATCATTGCAAGGGGTGTGGGGTGTGAGGGTATGCAATTTAAATGAAGATTAGCTTACTTATGCCTCAGTAAAACTAGGTTGCTACAAATGCTGGAGTGCTATCGATGGTTGACCCAACTCAACAAATTAATTTATTAGCTTCTGCTGTAGTCGTTATCAGCCTGACTATCCTTGCTTTTTTGATTGGGAAGACAATGGCTACCTCCAACATCTTTCAACAGGGCGTGACTCGGTATAATCAAAAAGATTACCAAGGTGCAGAAATAGCGTTTCGCCAAGTCATTGAACGACAACCTAGTAATGACATGGTACACTTGCTATTAGCAAATACCCTTCTAGCGCAAGGAAAACTAGATGATGCTATTTCTATATTTCAAGAATTGATTAATACTTCACCTAGAAATGTAGATGGTTATTTTAAATTAGCCGAAGTGTTGATTGAGCAAGAAAAGCTAGCAGAAGCTATTCCGGTTTTACACCAGCTAATTTACAACAATCCCAAAAATACAGAGATTCCTTTCAAGATCGGAGCAATTCTATCTCAGCATGGCTCTTTAGAAGAAGCGATCGCACCCTACCAACACCTAACAACAGAAAATCCTGATAGTGCTATTGCTCATCTTAATTTAGCGAATAGTTTGATGGTACAAGGTAATTTAGAACAAGCAATATTGGAGTATCAAGCAGCAATTCGTCTGAATATCAAGAAACCAGAAGCCTATTGGTATTTAGGGGATGTTTTAATCCAACAAGACAAACCTGAAGAAGCACTTGTTATATGGCGACAAGCAATTCGTCGCAATCCTAATGATACCGTATCCCAATCTAGAATTAGACAAACTCTAAAAGAGCAAAACAAATTAGGTTAGAGAAACAAACAACCAAAAATGAACAACCAAAAACTAACAACCAACAACCAACAACCAAACGGTAAAATCTATCTCGTGGGTGCTGGTCCCGGAGATATTGACTATTTAACTATACGCAGTAAAAACCTGCTTACGCAAGCTGAAGTGTTGGTTTATGATGCTTTAGTTGATGACCAACTTTTTAAATTAGTACCAACAGATTGCCTCAAGTTTGATGTAGGGAAACGGGGTGGCTATCCCTCAACGAATCAAACTGAAATTAATCAATTATTAGTCGAACAATGCCAACAAGGAAAGCAAGTAGTACGCCTTAAAAGTGGCGATCCTTTTATATTTGGTCGCGCGAGTTCAGAAATTCAAGCATTAATTGCGGCGAATTGTCCATTTGAAGTTGTACCTGGCATTTCTTCAGCTTTAGCAGCACCCTTATTAGCCGGAATTCCATTAACTGATCCTGTTTTAAGCTACTGTTTTGCTGTTTTGACTGCACACCAACCCGATGAACTGGATTGGGAAGCATTGGCGCGAATTCATACCCTAGCAATTTTAATGGGAGGACGGCATTTAGAAATAATTGTCTATCAGTTACAACGATATGGGCGATCGCCTCAAACCCCCATTGCGTTGATTCGCGCTTGTGGACGACCTCAACAACAGGTTTGGATGGGTACGTTAGCTGATATTGTTGAAAAAACGGCTGGTGTATCTCTCTCGCCTGTAGTCATTATTGTTGGCGAAGTAGTGGGACTGCGGGACTATTTGCGATCGCCTATTGAAGAAAGAGATGGGAGGAGAGAAAGGGATAAAAATAGTTATTTAAAGGTGGATATGCAACCTATCATTGAAAGTGAATCGACAATTCAAGTTCTTAAAGGAAAAACGGTTTTAGTGACTCGTTCTGCTGAACAATCTAGTCAATTTACTGAACTCTTGCAACAGGAAGGTGCAACCGTTATTGAAATGCCTGCGTTAGTGATTACACCCCCTTCAAGTTGGGATAATTTAGACAGGGCGATCGCTAATTTAGCTGATTTTGATTGGTTAATTTTAACTTCAAGTAACGGGGTCGATTCTTTTTTTGAAAGACTCCTCAATCAAGGCAAAGATACTCGTGCTTTAGCGGGTATCAAAATAGCAGTTGTAGGGAAGAAAACGGCAACTAGTTTAAAACAGTATAGTTTACAACCGGATTTTATCCCACCCAATTTTGTCGCTGATTCCTTAGTTGAACATTTTCCGGAACCTCTTACCAACAAAAAGGTTTTGTTTCCTCGTGTTGAAACGGGTGGACGTGAGATTTTAGTAAAAGAACTAACTGCCCAAGGTGCAGATGTTATCGAAGTTCCGGCTTATCAATCTGCTTGTCCTAGTGAAATTTCGCCTTCTGCTTGGGATGCTTTGCAAAGTAAAACTGTCGATATTATTACATTTGCCAGTTCTAAAACCGTTAAGAATTTTTATCACTTGGTAGAAGAAGCGTTAAATCGGGAGAGGGGAAAATTTTTTACACCTGACTCTCTTCTAGAAGATATTTGTATCGCCTCTATTGGTCCACAAACCTCGAAAACGTGTCACGAATTACTAGGACGAGTTGATGTGGAAGCTGAAGAATATACCTTGGAAGGATTAACTCAAGCTATTATACAGTGGGTAAATGGTCACGCATTTAAATTGCCTGTTGAGACAGATTTGGAAATAAGGATGAGGGATGAAGGATAAGAGT
>DNGI01000437.1:0-6883 GCA_003486645.1 Cyanobacteria bacterium UBA11370
GAGTGGGGGAGTGGGGGAGTGGGGGAGTAAAAATATTTTTATAAAGACTGTCTGACAACCAACAACCAACAACAAATAACCAACAACAAATAACCAGCAACAAATGACCAATGAGCAATCCTTTAACTCACATTTTCCTAATTGATGATGACCAAATTTTTCGATTGGGCTTAAGTGCTGCACTTGAGTCATTTCCTGATTTGCAGATTGTTGCTGAGGTTGATACAGCTACAAAAACTTTAGAGCGTTTAGCGGATTTGCAACGGAATGGAGTTGTAGATTTAATTATTTTTGAATTACTGTTAGGTCGTACTCATTCTAATGCCTTTTCTGGATTGTCGCTGTGTCAGCAAATTAAGAAAAATTATCCTGATTTACCGATTTTACTACTTACATCCTGTTCCGAAACTACCCAACTTGCTGCTGCCAAAAAGTTAGGAGTTGAAGGCTATTGCCTTAAAGGATGTGAAATTGGGCTTATTGTTGAAGCGATGCGTCGGCTAAGGGCAGGTGAATCCTATTGGCAGACTCTATCAGCACCTCCTCTTTCTATCTCTCCTCCGAGTTGGCATTACAAACTGCGTCAATCGGGACTACAGCAAATTGAAAATACGTTGGCATTGGTCACGTCTCAGCTACAAAATCCTAACCTTTCTAAGTTGGATTGGCTATTTTGGAATGGACGTAGGCGGGAACTTTTGGCGGCGCGTTGGTTAGTGAATCAGTTATTACCAACTGATGCGATTGTTATAGAACAAGAAGGGGGAAGAGAGAGAGGGAGATGGGGAGATGGGGAGAGGGGGGGAGAAGTGCCTCGGCTTGGCGCTGGAGTGGGTAGTAATTCCCAGTTAAGTGTTAGTTCTCAGGTATTGATACCTCAAGATGGGGTATTAGCGAAGCTTCAGTCAGGGTTGCCAAATTTGACGGATATACCTTTAGAAATTGATATTCTCCAAGTTGAAAAAAGACGGGATTTACTCTATATTGTCCTGCAAAAGTTTGAGGAAATTGTGGAAACCTTACGGTTTTCTCAGGTTACGATTGAGCAGCTTCCTCGAACGCGATCGCGTCTGTTACACGATTTATGGCAAGTTTCGCTTACGGATTTTTTTGGGAAATATTCCACGTTGCCTGTTGATAATCGTGAGTTAGCGTTTGTTGATAGTTTACTCCAAGATACATCAATTGTCCAATCTGCTATTTTGGATAAAATCCCCTTAGTGGTTGAGTTGTTAGGAAATCGGCTGTTTGATGCACCTTTAATGATTGATAATGTTCCGTATTCTGCCGGAACGCCAGAAGTGCTGGCTCGCTCAGAACTTTTACGGGAGAATTTAATTATTCAAGTGGCGAATGCTGTTACTCAACCGCTTTTAAATCAATTTGCAGATATTGAAGCCATTAAACAAAGTTTTTATGATCAGCACCTGATTTCATCGCGGGAAATTGCTCGATTTCGCAATAATTTATCTTGGAAATATCGACGAGTGGAATTAATCGATGAGCCAATTGCTATTTTTGAAAGTCGCTATGATCTGTTCGTATTGAGTGAAATCGGGATAAAAAAAACCTCAATCTATGCGCCTCGCCGTCAGGAATTAGAACAACTTCGGGGTATTCAACTTGTGGTGACAATTGCATATGAGTTTCGGGATGCGATCGCGCCGCGCCTGCGAGGTACTGTGGCTTGGGTTGGTCAAGGTGTGGTTTATATTTTGACACAAGTGTTAGGCAGAGGAATTGGTTTGATTGTGCGGGGTGTGATTCAGGGAGTTGGTAGTGCTTTGCAAGATACTCGATTGGGTAAAGACGGTGAACGGGGGAAGTAATATCATGTCCGGTTGAATCACCCTAAAAAAGATTGAAGGGGAGAGGGAGAGAGGGAGAGAGGGAGATCGAAAAGAATCAAGTGCCTTTCCCCAATTCGATTTTCAGTGTAGGGTGTTGATCCGAGTAGTAGTGAGTAATTAAGTAGAAGACAAATTAAAAAGAAAGGTATAACTGGCAACATTTTCTCATTCTAAATAAAAAAATAAATCCGGCACATAAGTTACTGAAACTCTGACAGAGTGCATCTTCCCCCATCCCAAATCCAAAGTAGCTTGAGTACAAAAATGTTCGCAGATAACAAACTGATTCAAACATCTTAAAAAAAAATTAAATTGATTAGTTTGAACAGTTTATAACTTTAATTATGCGACTATTAATCTTTATAAGGTTATAAAACTGCTCTAGTAAAACTCCTCGAACCAACTCACAAAGTCTTCGAGAGCAAACTTGAGTGTGAGGAATTATTAATCAATTGAAGAAGTCATTCAGGATAGTCTGAATTTGTCAACTTCTGAGTTTCTGAATTTTTTTTAGCGTCTCCTGTTGAGATGCAAGTTTAGAAAAGTCGGTGGTTCATTAAACTGGCAATTACTGGTCAGTTGCGACTACATTCTCAAGATCAAATCAACACCCTAGCGTTATGGCTTATACAATTCCTAATAGTTGCTTCGGATGTGGTAGTTGTCAACCCCAATGCCCTACAGGTGCAATTCAACTTGATGACGAACAATACTGGATTGAACCCGATCTTTGTAATAGTTGCAAAGGCTATTACCCTGAACCCCAATGTGTTACTGGCTGCCCCATTAGTAGTCCCGTTCCCTTAAAAGCAAAAAAAGGTAGATACAAAACCGATACCAGACTAGCCACAAGTCCTGACCTTTTCGTTAATGGCAAAAACACTCACTTTGCCTCTTCAATGGTCATCTGGGAAGCCTGTAAGGTGCTAACAAGCGCAACAATTTTGCCCTGGGAAATTGATCATGAAGGAAAGCTTTATTACCAGCAATCCGTCAAACAAGGACAAGGAACAATTACCTTCAGGCTTACAAATAATTTGGAATCTAATTCTCCTAAAACTCTTGATTATATAGCGGCTAAAAAAGCGATTGAATCGATAGATATTCGATCCGCTTGTTTACACCTGATTTATGCAGCCTATGCCACAACCTTAGATAAACCTTGGGAGCAAGAGTTTGTTATTGATGATCGGCAAATTGAAAAATATCTCGGATTAGATAAGCGCACAGACCTAAGCAAAGCGGCTAAACTAACGGTAATTAAAGATATTGCCCAACAACCTTGCAAAATTACCACCTCCATTGATTGGCCACAGCAGGGTAAAGTTAAAGGGTTTTATCTCGAAGAAAGCCACCTATGGCATTTGTTAGAAATTAAGCATTATTTTCAGGAAGATTCCCAAGGATACAAACATTTAGTTGGCTTAACCTTTCGAGTCCGTGCAGGGATTTGGGCAGAGTATTTTTTGAATAAGCAAGATTATAAAAAACGTACAGCGTTCTATCAGTACGGAACTTTACCAAAATTTCTATTGAATACCGTAGCCACTGTCTGGCAACAACATAAAGGAACCGTGCGGATGATGCTGTGGTTGTTGTTTAAAACAAAAATGAGGAAACAACAATGCCTTAAAGTTTCAACCCTAATGTACATTGCTTATGGCAAGGAAAAAGTAAACCAAGCCTCCTCACAAAGGGAAGTGAGAAAACGATTGGTTCAGACTTTTGAAAGTGATTTAGAAGTTCTTAATCATTATGGACTCAAGCCGATTTTTGACTCCGTAACTTACACCCCAGAAATTCAGCCTCTGTGGGCTAAATTAGCGGTTCTTCCTGATGATGCTGATGCCGCATTAGACTTTTGGATCGATGATGGCAGTAGAGACCAACGATTAACAGACTCTGGTCCACGCGGCAAATGGAATTTATTAATGGAAGCCCGTTTTTTAGGGTTTAATTTACCCGCTGAGTGGGAACAGCAACTGGCTAAATTTGAAGCAAAGAAACAGCGAATAATGAGTAAGAGGAGCAAATCTAAAACAACAACGGGACTCTCTGCCCAACAAATTCTAAGTGCTAGAAAACGTCGAGGAATGACTCAGAGAGGGTTAGCCGAAATGACCGGAAAAAGTCAAAGCTGGATTCGAGATTTGGAAAAAGGTCGCTTATCGGCTAAACCAGAAGACCAAGCATTACTGCGAAAAGTACTGGGTTTAGGCTGATGAAGTTCGAGCAAATCTGCTTGAATTGTGTCTTGTGATTATCGAAGGAATTAATACAGCAGAATTCAGGAGTCAGGATTCAGAATTTCTAGCTTTCTTTTCTTAGTTTTGTATCTGATCCAGTTCCAATCTGCTGTACTATCTTAAAACTCCTAAAACGGCCAGGATTTAATTATTGCAATGTGTGATAACTTGAGCAACGCTTAACACCTGTTTGAAACCTCACCCGTTTCTCCAGACTAAAGTGTTTATCATTAAAAATGTCGCTTGTTGCAACTCTCAATTATGCCAGACGAGAAAGACCTCAATCTGACTCAACCAGACTCCTTGCAACCCTCCCTAACCGCCTTACGGGAGCAAAAATTACAACAACTCCGCAACAGCTTACGACGCGGGCAACAAAGCATGGCAGACTGGCAAGGAGGACAACTCGCCGTTTCCGCCGTACCCGGTGCTGGTAAGTCTACTGGAATGGCAGTTGCAGCAGCGATCGCAATCGCACGGTATCAACTCCATGGTAAGCGTCAACTCGTTGTCGTCACCTTCACTCGTTCGGCGGCGGCAAGTATTAAAGTTAAAATTCGCAAACACCTGAAAGAACTTTTATTACCTCAAAATAGTTTTGTTGTTCATACTCTTCATGGTTTGGCGCTAAATATTGCTACTCGTCATCCTGAATTATCGGGTATCAATTTGGAGAATGCGACTGTAGTAACGCCTAATCAAACTCATCGCTTAATTAGGACTTGTGTAGAGCAATGGATTGCTAATAATCCCCGTCGTTATTCTACTTTATTAGAAGGACGAAGTTTTGATGGGGAAGAAACGGAACGGCTACGACGACAATCCGTTTTGCGGACGGAGGTGTTACCCACTCTAGCTTATACAGTGATTCACGAAGCGAAAAGTTCTGGGTTATTGCCAGCCGATTTATGGCGGATTAGCGAACAAACCATTGATGCTTATGACATTTTAGCCATAGCTGCTGGACTTTATGATCAGTATCAGATGGTCACGCGATCGCGGAATTTTATCGATTACGATGACATGATTTTAGCGGCACTCCGGGTATTAGAAAATGATGCGATCCGTGAACTGTGGCAGAAGCAATTTTTTGCCGTTTTTGAAGATGAAGCCCAAGATTCAACTCCTTTACAATATCGGTTGTTACAAACTCTGGCTCTTGACCCCAATAATTTGAATCCTGCACCGAATTTAATCCGAGTGGGCGACCCAAATCAAGCCATTAATTCTACCTTTACTCCCGCTGATCCAATTTATTTTAATCGCTTTTGTGAAGAGTGTAAGCCTCAAGGTCGTTTGGCAACGATGGATCAAGCGGGTCGCAGTACTCCAATTATTATAGATGCAGCTAATTTTGTTTTAAATTGGGTGAATCGAACCTATGGGGGAGTGAGGAGTGGGGAGTGGGGAGTGGGGAATTTGTCAACTAACCTTTCTGCGTCTTCTTCTGATCCTAACTACCAACAAAGCGAAATTCCTTTTCGTCCTCAAACAATTCGTCCGGTTCCGATTAATGACCCCCAATCGGATGCCAATCCTAACCCAACGGGTCGTGGTTTGGAAATTTATACCCCTCAAGATATTTATCAGACGGTTGAATTAATTGGTGAGCGGATTATTGAGTTATTTTCCCATAATCGAGAGCATCGAGCAGCCGTATTAGTACGGGAAAATCGACAGGGGACGTTTATCGCTCAAAAATTAGAACATCTCAAGCGAAATCATGGAATTGATGTGTATGATGTGGGCAGTAGCGATCGCCATTCCTACATTCCGGCAGAAATGTTAGCGTTGTTGCAATTTTTAGACCGACCCCATTCTCCTGATTATTTGAAAGCGGCTTTAGATGTTTTAGTTGGTCGCCAACTAATTCCCACTCAAGATTTAAACGCCCTGGCTACGTCTCCTGAACAATTCCTTTATCCTGGTCCTCTTGATCCACCTCAAACTCCTGCCGTTTTAAAAGCTCGGAAATACTGTTGTAATTTACTTCGCGCTCGTTTAGAATTACCAGAATATCAGCTTATTTCGTTCCTCGCTCTGACTTTAAATTATGATCAATCGGAATTAGCAACAGCGGATAAATTAGCAGAACGAGTTGTTAAACAAACTTATGGAAATAGTTCTTTAGGAACTACATTAGCGGCGTTGAGTGAAATTGTATCCTCGGAACGTTTTGAACCTGTAGAAACGGAAGATGCGGACTCTCGTTATTTGCGTTCCAATCAACTAACGATTATTACCATGCACAAAGCAAAGGGGTTAGATTGGGATTATGTTTTTCTTCCTTTTCTTCATGAAGATACCATTCCCGGTAGTCCTTGGGTGCCAACGGCGGCTCAATTTTTAGGTGATTTTACATTAGCAGAAGTGGCGAGGGCGCAAATTCGGGCAAGTTTGCATGAACAACCGTTACCGATAGCAATGGTAGCGTGGGAACAAGCCGCATACTTGAAGATGGCAGAGGAATTTCGCTTGTTGTATGTAGCCATGACGCGGGCAAAGCGTTTATTGTGGATCTGTGCCGCTCAAAAAGGGCCATTTCGATGGAATACATTTAGTGGTAAAGCATCAGATAATTTACAGGCGAAAAAGCCGTGTCCGGTTTTACCTGCCTTAAAAAGTCAATTTCCACAATCAGTGGTTTCGCTGTCTACAATACCAAGTTAAGAGGAACGTATTGTCCAGATGAGTCCAAACTCGTGGTAATGAATGTAGCAGATGAAATGCTAGTTTTTCCAGAAACTTCTTATCCCAAAAATAACTTATCCGTTACATCCGTTACCC
>DNGI01000437.1:7107-7758 GCA_003486645.1 Cyanobacteria bacterium UBA11370
CATCCGTTGCCAAAGAAACGACTCATCCCAAAAATAACTGATCCGTTATATCCAACAGTAGAAATGCCATTAGATCACCCATCGATCCCACAGCCTGAAGCCTTTACCCCATAAAGCAATTTTTTGTACCCATAGAAGTGGGATTAAACGTTCCCTACTCCCCGCTCCCTATCTTCTTATCAAGAAAATTGTAACTTTTTCTGAAATCAGCTTCAAATCTAGGATAAGAGAGATATACAAAGCATTAATCCAGGAGTCATGCTGGAAGAAGAACCCTCAAAAGAACAGCTAGTTTCCGAAATTGCCAGTCTGCGCCAGCAACTGGCAACCTTGAAGCAGGAAAAGGCTGACCTGGAAATTTTGCTGGAGACGACGACTGAACATTCTGATCGGGTTGAAGCTGAATTGCATCATCAGGCGCAAGCCGTTGCACGGGAAAGTGAGAGACGGTTAACTCAATTTCTAGAAGCCATACCTGTCGGTATTGGAGTACTAGATGCTAACGGTCAACTGTACTATCTTAATCAAAAAGCCCAGGAGTTAGCCGGCCAAAAAATTCAACCTGGAATAAAAACTGAAGAATTAGCCGAAATTTATCAAATTTATATTGCCGGAACGGATGAACTGTATCCCTTTGAAAAATTACCCTTA
>DNGI01000437.1:7981-15331 GCA_003486645.1 Cyanobacteria bacterium UBA11370
CCCTTAGTGCAGGCATTTAAGGGCGAAAATGCCACGGCTGATGATTTGGAAATCCGCCAAGGTAACAAAATTACTCCTCTAGAAGTTTGGGTCACGCCTATCTTTGATGAAAAGGGTAATATTGCTTATGCGATCGCCGCTTTTCAAGATATCACGGATCGCAAAAAAGCTGAAACTGAGCGACTAAAATTTACGAATGAACTCTTTGAACTTAATCAATCTTTTTCCCGCTTTGTCCCCCGTCAATTTCTTCAGTTATTGGATAAAAAAAGTATTCTCGATGTCAAATTAGGAGATCAGACTCAAAAAGAAATGTCAGTACTATTTTCCGACATCCGCGACTTTACCAGCCTGTCAGAACAACTAACTACTGAAGAAAATTTTAAATTCATTAATTCTTATTTGAGTAGTATGGAACCTGCCATTATTGAAAATAATGGATTTATTGATAAATACATTGGCGATGCGATTATGGCTCTGTTTAGCGGTAGTGCCGATGATGCTCTTAAAGCAGGAATTAATATGCTGCAAAGGCTCAATCAATATAATCACAACCGTAGTCGAGTTGGCTATATCCCGATTAAGATTGGTATTGGCATTAATACAGGTTCGTTGATGCTGGGTACAGTTGGGGGAGCCTCGCGGATGGACAGTACTGTGATTAGTGATACAGTCAATTTAGCCTCCCGTTTGGAAGAATTGACCAAATCTTATGGCGTATCATTATTAATTTCCCATTACACCTTTTCTCACTTGAAGGATGCTAATAAATATTCCTTGCGCGTGATTGACCGACTGAAAGTGAAGGGAAAATCTATTGCAGTTAGTGTTTATGAAGTCTTTGATGCAGATTTGCCAGAAATTCGAGAAGTGAAATCAGCAACAAAAACTTTATTTGAACAAGCCTTATTGCTTTACACCCTAGGTGCTTTCAGTGAAGCCATAAAACTCTTTACAACTTGCCTGTCCCAAAACCCTACAGATACAGTCGCACGAATCTATCAGTTTCGCTGTCAGCGTAAGATGCGATCGCTAAACCGAGGTATTAAGCATTAAACAATTAGCCATTCGCCATTAGCAATGTCTCAATTTGTAACTAGCAACTTACGTTATTTAGCTTACTTCCTCTACAGTTAACCCAAGCACTTCTGCTACCTGTTCTACAGTTAATCCCATTGCCAACAATCGAGGTACCGCATCCCTTCTCGCTTGCGCTTCAGTCTGTCTAGCTAACTCACTTTGCTGGAGTGCTGCCTCTGCACTTTCAGCTCGTTGTCGTTCTTGTTCAGCTCGTTGTCGTTCTTGTTCAGCTCTGGCGCTTTCCAATTCAGCTCTTTCTGAACCAATGAGCAACAAATTTCCCTGATCGTCCCACCATCTAAGCCACAATTGAGTTTGATTTTGATAACTTCCCTGCCATAATCCTAATTCTATTCCTAAAGGTTCTATGGGATAATGACCGCGCTCATTGGGTTCTAATTGTCGATATAATCCATCGATCAAGCGGTACACTTCTAACTTGCCACTTTTAATTTCATAGATGCCGTAGTAAGGAGTGCGTATAATGCGCTCATAAACCCAAAACTTTCCTGGTTTTGTAACCTCTCCTTCCTCAGAGAGAGATAAAGGAGTGCGATCGCGTTCTTCCTCCCCATTCCCACTGGCAAATTCCAAAATAATCAACGGTGCCATGAATTCTCGCCACAGCACATAGGAACGACGAATTTCACCCTTAACCAGAGGAGGTACATTCGGAACATAAAACCAATCCGGTGCTTCTGCTCCTTTTTCCGGGGGGTCAGTTTCTCGCCAGTAAATACCGCAATCTTGTCCAATTGCATAGTGTCCATCTGGATGCAATTGCTGTAAAACTGAACCCAGAGAATCTGTTAAAAGAATACTTTGAGGATGCTCCTGAAAGTTTTTCACGAAAGTACCATCTTCTTCCGGTAATTGGGTATGGTCAGGAAAAGAAGGAGGCAGATCGATCTGAGTCAGTGTCTCAGTCATAGTAAAGCTACCTTAACCTGTGAGCATTCTTTAATTCTGACAGAAATATCTCGTTCTCCCCTGCCCCCCACTCCCGGTCTCCCCATTCAAATCACGACCAAGAATCTAAATCTAACGCTTTTGACCCCCCTTTCTCTAACTGACTTAATACTTGACCCAATTGTGACCAAACTAACCAACCAATAAATAAAGTAAGGGGGAGTGAAATACCGTAAGATAACCAAGATGGAAAACCAAAAATTTCTAACCCAGCAGAAAGAAATATACAAATTCCCGCAGAAATTCCTACAAAAGGGACGAACAACTGGGGACCTTTCATTTCAGCCAGGTTACGAGAAGAACGATTTTTCGACCATTCGTTGACTTTTTGTTTAAGAGTCGCTTCAAAGGCTGCACCAGAGGTAAGCCCAGCAAACAAACCAAACACTAACAAAAAATAGGGCGGTTCCGGAAAATAATACACAAAATGCTCCCAGTTTTGAACAGAACTATAGGGTAAGAATTCAAAAAAACCATGGTTTAGATCCAAAGGTAAAGACGTGATAGTGCCACGTCTCTACAGAGTTCCGGGAATGGCGATTCAAGGAGATATATAGACCAGATTTGGTCGTTAATCGCACCGGATTGGATTGGCTTCATCCTTACTATTGTCTCTCACTAGGTGAAATGTGGAACTAACTCCACTCGCATAAAGTCTTAGACATAGGAGTGAAAAAGAATCTCAAACCCTTGTCCTGTCTAAACGAAAACCTAATTTCTGGAGAGGTCTATTGAGTCAATTCGGAGAATTTTTGGCAAACCAATCCCTTCATCACCGCCCTCCCCTATGTAGTTAGCTTGATCGGTTGTTAGCTGTTTCACTACCTCTTCCACTTGTTCTTGCCCTGTCTGTTGCAACACTTTCAAAAGCGGCATACACTGGCTCATTAGGTCAGCAACATCAATCCCTTCATAAACAGGTTGATAGTCTCTCAAGCGTCCAATTCCCTCACCCAGCAAAATTACCGCCCCCCGCCAGTTGAGATTACCCAAGTGATAGCAAGCAACAGCAATCTGCAAAATGCCTTGGTAAAACCGTTTGTCTGGTTCCACCGCTTCCATCCACAATGCCTCTAGGGTGTCGTGACAGGCATAAAACTCCTCTTTGTTAAATTCCTCGATACCCTGCAAAAATGCGTTGGTCATTGGTTGTTGGTTGTTGGTTGTTAGTTGTTTGTTGTTTGTTGTTTGAGTTAAAGACCATTCTTCACTCAAAACTCATCCACTTAAAACTCTTCTTAACCAACAACCAACAACAAATAACCAACAACAAACAACCTCAAGCCATACTGTCCCGCACCGTTTGAAGTTCATCCATACTAATATCTTGCTGTTCACCAGCAAACTCATTCTCTGGTGTCAGGAATAACATACAATGACAATCTTTGCGTTCCCGCATGGGGATACAAGGACAGTTCCAATAAGCCGCTTTGACTTCAGCTTCTTTATCTTCATAGTGGCGACAGGGACACAACGGTGCGCCGAGTTCGTCTTTGTGTTTGGCAAGTCCTTCAATCACCACAGCCGTAACCGAAGGATCAACGCAGAAGTACGTGCCAGTACGCTTGGCGTAGGTTTCTGCAAAATTCTTCATAGCCTCCAGGTTCTTCTCACTGGAGAGATTCGTCGCTTCTGAGGTACTCATCTAAATCTAATAAGCTGGCAGTTCAATAGTTCTTTGCATTTTAACGCAAGCTTACTCCCCACTCTCGACTCTCTACTCCCCATTTCACTTTTGTATCGGCTGTTGGAGCTGACGATCTAGGGGTTGAGTATTATCAATAATAATACCAGAATGGCTACTATTTACTGCTTGAGTTAGGTCATTCTTCAATGTAAGGGATGACCAGAGTACCCAGCGACTGTTAGGGGGTAGGGAGTTTAGACGGGCAGGGTTTTGAGTCAGCCAAATTGAAGGCAAGTAGGGAGGATCACCCCCATCGGCATCTTCTCCAGCATACGTAGCAGCAAGGGCTTCTAAAACAACTTGATTGCCATGTAATAAACCTGTTTTAGCTGTCCAGAGTTTGGCGTTAACTTGGCGAGAACAGGCATAGAAGTACATTGATGCGGCAGCAATTACTGCTGATTCAAAATCATCAAAATTCCAACTTGCTCCACTATCTAAACAGATAATAATATCTTGAGACCCTGTAAATACTTCTAATTCTCGTACTAATAATTCCCCATAACGAGCGCTACTCCGCCAATGAATCAAACGAGTCGGATCGCCAACTCGGTAAGGTCTTAAGGCTTTGGTGAGGTCTTCTGTGGCAGACTGAGAACGGCGATCGCTATAAATTTGTGGACTATCTTTATGCCCCATTTCATCAACTAGGGGACATTGAGTAAGGGGTAATACGGTAGGATAAATAATTGCCATTGCTGGTGCTTGCCAACTCCGACGACACCAAAATAATCCTAAAGGTGTTCCTGTTCTAAGTTGCACTTCATACCAACGATAAACCCCTCGTTTTTGGGTGGGATGAAAATAAACCCAATGATGAGTACTTTGAGGTTCAATTGTTTCTATAGATACATAGACGGGTTCCCCTAATTCAGATTGAAGAATATCTTGAACTTGCAATAACGTTTTAGGTTGAAGGCTGTGATTTTCAATTTCTAATTCAATGCTTAACTGATCGCCAACCGTTACAGGGGAGAGAGGATGTCGGCGAACAGAAAGGTTGCGAAGCGATCGCACAGGCAATACCACTGCTAACCCCAGCAGAGCAAAAATAATACCACTAATGACATAAAGCCACCCTGCCATCGTATTCGTCGCCGCAGCAAAGAAACAAATCGCCACACCTGCCAATAGCCAACCTGCATAGGCGGGAGTTACCCAATGAGTTTCTAACCAATCTGTTGTGCGATTAATAATTTCCATAAATAGCAGGAGTCAGAATTCAGGAGGATGTATTGTAGAGACGTTGCAATGCAACGTCTCTACAGAATTTGATATCATATATTTTCTTCTCAAATCCAAATCCTACAATTGCGTTCTAACGTAGCACATTCACACACTCCCCCTCTCCCCATCTCCCCCTCTCCCCCTCCTCCCTCATTGATTACAAATAAATAAGAAAGTGATACCTCTGAATACCCTCTATTTAAAATTTATATATAAAAGGGTTGACTTTTGTAACAGTTTGTTTGTCTGAAGTGTCAGAAGGTGCAACTGCTTAAGCCAACCCCGACTCACAGGGAAGGACAAATGAACATCACCGATTCTCCATCAGGACTGCGATCGCGCTATAAGAACCGTAATCCGCCCGCACCTCCACCCAAAGCCCAAGCAACACCCCCTCACTCAGACGTGAGTCATACACCATCCATTAAGCAAATGGTGAAAGAGGCTCATTCTCATCAAGCGTCTGATATTCATATTCGGGTTGGACAAGTTCCTCGATTTCGGATTCGGGGTGAGATGGTAGTAGCAAAGACTTGTCCCAAGGTAACGCCAGAAATTTTTGAAGCTTACTTGGATGAAATTCTTTCTCCCGCCCAGCGTCAAACCTTTGCTGAAACAAAGGAACTGGATACAGCACTTTATTATCCAGGCTTTCTGCGCTGTCGGGTTAACTGTTTTGACTCTCTAAGTGGGGGCGCAATTGTGTTGCGTCTGATCAGTTTAGATATCCCTTCCATTGATCAGTTAGAGTTACCCCCTGTCCTCAAAGATATTGTTAGTAAAAACCAGGGACTAATCTTAGTCACAGGACCAACGGGTAGCGGGAAATCAACCACACTGGCGGCAATGATTCGCCATTTAAATGAAACTGCACACAAACATATTGTCACGATTGAAGACCCAATTGAATTTGTTCATCGTTCTCACAAATGTTTGATTAGTCAGCGGGAAGTTGGGTTGCATACCCATGAATTTCACCACGCTTTACGAGCAGTATTGCGGGAAGACCCAGATATTATTTTAATTGGGGAAATGCGCGATCGCATTACTGTTAATACTGCCTTACAAGCCGCTCAAACGGGTCACTTAGTTCTCGGTACTCTTCACACTCGCAACGCGATCAATGCAGTTAATCGTTTGCTAAACCTCTACACTCCAGAGGAACAACCTGTGATGCGTATCCAAATTGTGGAGTCTCTAGTTGCGATTATTGCTCAACTGTTACTACCTACAACGGATAAGAAACGTACCGCTGTTCACGATATTTTAATCAATACACCCGCGATGCAAGATTATTTGCTCAAAGGTGATGAGGATGAGGCATTCCGCTTAATGGAAACCAACACTACCGAAGGAATGCAAGTGATGAATCAGGCACTCTACGCCCAATTGCTAACGGGTAAGATTACGATTGAAGAAGCGTTGAAAGCCTCTACTGATCCACACCAATTAGAACGCCAGATTCGCACGGGTGGAACAGATGCGGGTGCTTCAGCTCGTGAATGGATGATGAGGTGATTAAAAATTATAACCCTCTTTTGCCATCAAATCGGTGCTGATCTAAGCTGCCTGTGCTTTTAAATTGTCTGTTTCAATAGAGGGGAGAGGGTTTAACGGCTTGTTTCTTAACTGAAAACTAGGCAATTTAGAGGCAAGGGCAGCTTATACCCTATCTTCCATTAGCCATTAGCCGCCCTGATCAGGGAACTACCAACTTGAGTTAGCAAGCCAATTCTACGAGATCAACTATCCGTTTCTTCTCGGCTGTTCTCTCGCTGTTTTTCCTGTAGGAGTTTTTCCTGTAAGAGTTTTTCTAAGTCCTCATTTCTCAAAACTTCCTCAATCATTTCTCTGACGGTATCTGACATCGTGATACCCTTCAAGTAGCAATATAGTTTAAATCTTTCTTTAAGCGCTTCAGGCAAGCGGAACCTGAGATAGTCGTCCCTTTCTAGCATTTGCTGCTTCTGGATATTTGCCATGATCTAAGTTACCAGATGCGTTAGGTCTAACTTGGTGCTGTTATAACAGCACAAATAATAATAGCATTGTCCTTTGTCAATATGCAACATAGCACTGAGTTAAGCGCGATCGCTAACCATCATCCCAACCCTAAATAGAATCTGCGTTATATAAAATATCTCCCCCTCTCCCTCTCCCCCTCTCTCTTTTTTAAGGTTATTCAACCAAACATGATATTAAGCCCAGAACTTACGCACGAACGCCACTATCACTAAGGGCACATATCAATGCGCCCCTACGGATAGTGGTTCAACAAAAATGCAAACGTAATATCATCAGGACTTACGCAAGTGTCACACTTAAATCAACTTGTAGGGTGCGTCAGACCAATTTATTGATCGAGATAATCAGGGTTTGCTCGTCTG
>DNGI01000043.1 GCA_003486645.1 Cyanobacteria bacterium UBA11370
CCATTAGCCATTAGCCATTAGCACTCGTGCAAAATCACTAACAACTTGGGTGAATCTCTCCTAAAACCGTTCTATTTCCTTAAACTGCTCTAGTGTTTTAACATTTGCTGCTTCTCCACAAGTACGGGGAGTCGGAAATACCTTACCCGGATTGGCTAACCCCTTGGGATTAAACACCTGATTAATCCATTTCATTGTTTCCAAATCCGTCTCACTGAACATATAAGGCATAAAGCACTTCTTATCTGAACCAATCCCGTGTTCTCCAGAAATACTCCCCCCCACGTTCACACAAAGTTTAAGAATTTCTCCGCCTAATTCCTCAACCTTTTCTAAAGCCCCATGCACAGAATTATCATAAAGAATTAGAGGATGCAAATTCCCATCACCCGCATGAAAAACATTCGCAATTCGATAACCATATTGCTGACTCAACCGTTCAATTTCAGCCAGAACCCCAACTAATTGAGTTCGGGGAATGACTCCATCTTGCACAAAATAATCCGGACTGATTTTACCCGCCGCTGCAAAAGCAGCTTTACGACCTTTCCATAATTTTAACCGAGTTTCTGCATCACTCGCGGTAGTAATATTCCGCGCTCCATTTTTAGTACAAAGTTCAGCAACTCGCTGTTTATTCGTTTTAACTTCTACCTCTAACCCATCAATTTCTACTAATAAAATTGCACCCGCATCTCTGGGATAACATCCCGTTGCTACCACATCCTCTACGGCATTAATACTAAGATTATCCATCATTTCCATCCCACCAGGGATAATCCCAGCCGCAATAATATCAGCAACCGCAGCACCTGCCGTTTCAATACTAGGAAAATCCGCTAAGACAACACAAATTGATTCTGGCGTTTTCAGAAGGCGAAGTGTAATTTCAGTTGCAATTCCCAGAGTCCCTTCCGAACCCACAAATAAACCCGTAAGGTCATACCCTGGCATTTCTTGAACTGAGCTGCCAACATCTACAATAGAGCCATCCGGTAGAACTAATTTTAACCCTAAAACGTGATTCGTTGTAACCCCATATTTAAGACAATGAACGCCACCAGAATTTTCAGCAACATTCCCACCAATTGAGCATATAATTTGACTAGACGGATCGGGAGCGTAATAAAAACCAGCACCACTAACCGTTTGCGTCACCCAGTTATTAATGACTCCGGGTTGTACCACAATTCGCTGATTTTCTAAATCAACATTAAGGATGCGTTTCATTAACGCTGTGCCAATTAATACACAATCTTCCACTGGCAAAGCACCCCCAGATAAACCCGTTCCAGCACCTCTCGCTACCCAAGGAATGTTATTGCGATCGCAAATTTTGACCGCCTCTGCGACTTCTTCCGTTGTGCGCGGGAGGACGACTAACGCTGGACGTTGGCGATAGCTGGTTAAACCATCACATTCGTAAGTTAGTAGTTCTTCTTTGCGCCGGATAACGCTATTTATTCCCACCACTGATTCAAATTGTTTAATGATGAGTTTCCAGTTCCGTTGTTGTTTGTCTTGGGTAAGCATAAGTCATTCAAAATTTAAAATTAAAAATGTTACAGATCCCCAACTTCTTTAAGAAGTCGAGGATCTCAGCTAATTTCAATGAAGTGAAGAAACTTTCCCATTGCCATTCATAAACGCATGAGATGCTGCACCTTGAAGGTTTTTCTCGATCTCCTCTTCCTCATGATCCGCTTTAATGCTGCATCGTTCTGCACTGTAAACATACACTCCTCCCGTTTCAATTTTATAAACCCAAGCGTGAAGTTCCAGTTGACCTTTGTAGAGTTTGGAATGAATCACTGGATAAGAACGGAGGTTTTCAATTTGAGTTAGCACATTCTCTTCAATGGCAGCATTTAATAGCGCGTCACCTTCATAGTCTTGATAATTTTCCTGAATAATTCGGCGCGTTCCTTCTGCATATTTTAACCAGTCGTAAACTAAAGGCATTTTGTCAGTCAGTTTACTGGGTTGTAACAGTCCCTTCATTGCACCACAGTGGGAGTGACCGCAAACAATGATATGCTTAATTCCTAATGCTTCCACCGCATACTCAATCGCCGCACCTTCAGCGCCAGTTGTTGCACCATAAGGAGGAATAATATTCCCCACATTGCGAATAATAAATAGTTCACCAGGTTCAGTTTGAGTGAGCAGGTTTGGATCAATTCGAGAATCAGAGCAAGTAATGAAGAGGATTCTAGGGTGTTGTCCCTCAGATAAACGCTCGAACAGTTCCCGGTGGGTGTTGAAGTAGTTGGTTTGGAATTCGTGTACGCCTTTAATGATCTTCCGCATACAGCACTTTTTTCTGGTACAGCAACATCATCTTCCTACTGTACTAGACTTCTTGCTCTTATTTGGAAACCGGGAATACAGAGTCGGGTAGGGTTATCAGGAGTTGGTTGAGACGGACACGGGAACACGGAGAAATTTGCTGGACATCACCAACGGGTTTTGAGGGCACTCTACAGAGAATACACTTACTCAAGTGTCACACGCGATCGCTCGTTAACCTGAATCAGGCGATAAAAAGAAGAGAGCCACACAAGGCGACTCTCCGGACTATCAGGGTGCATCTACTAAACATAATTATAGTCATTGGGGATGAGGGGTGTCACCCCCTGTTTTATGAAAATTTGATGAAGGAGTGATGAGGCGATCGCAACAGAAGTGAAACAGTAGAGTTCTGCCTTGAATCCCCAGGTTAGATTACCCAATACTATCTTCTCTCTATTTTCCTCTGTACCAACGTACCAGTTGCTGAGGAGAAATTCCTAGAAAATAGCCTAAAATAATAAGCTGATTAATGAGTGTAGTTTTGACAACTCCTAACTTTTGCCAGCGCCGTCCTGATGTGAGAACAGATGCCGAGATAATTGTAATTTGTCCCTGACTTCTTAACTGTCGAATTAATTCAAAATCTTCCATAATCGGTAGATTAGGAAAACCCCCAATATCCTGGAACACAGTCGCTTTTAAAAAAATAGCTTGATCGCCATACGGCATGGAAAAAAAACGCGATCGCATATTCACCATTCGTTCAATCAATCGCACGCCTCGCATTTGACTATCAATGCGTAATTCAAAAGCACCAGCAAGAGTTGCAGGATGTTGTAAGGCTTGACGAATGAAGGTATCAAAATGAATGGGTAAACGAGTATCAGCGTGCAGAAATAGTAAGATATCACCCGTAGCAATAGCCGCACCTGCATTCATTTGATTAGCGCGACCAGGTGTTGCAGAAATGACTGAGAAACCCAGCGATCGCACAATTTCTACAGTTTGATCTCGACTCCCCCCATCAACAACAATAACTTCTACATTGTCAGCGTTTGGAAGTTGCGCTAACGTTGTACAAATTGTGTTTGCTTCATTTAAAACCGGGATAATAATTGAAATTTTTTCTAATTCCATTCAATTGTCAAGAAAAGAACGAACTAATAACCAATAACCAATGACTAATAACTAATAACTAATAACTAATAACTAATAACCAATGACCAATGACTAATGACTAATGACTAATGACTAATGACCAATAACTAATGACCAATGACTAATAACCAATGACCAATGACTAAATTATAAATCTTCGGGACGGTCAATATCACGAAGGAGAGGAAGATAGGCGATCGCTAATTCCCGTTTAGTTGCAATTTCGACCGTTTGTTGTCGCACTTGAGATGTACCCCAATCAATTCCTACAAACAGTTCAGGTATTAACTGACGCAAACCAATGAGATAATACCCGCCATCCTCTGCTGGTCCTAACACTAAGTCGTGATATTCAAGTAATTGAAATGCCTTAACCATCACTTGGTTATCTAGATCGGGGCAATCGGTACCAATAATAACAACCCTACTCATTCCATCCGTAAAACACTGATCGAATGCAGATACTATTCGCATTCCCAAATCACCCTCACATTGTTGGTGGTAGATAATATCTGAACCTAACCAACTTTGCATTAATTCTTGATTACCACCACTAAAATAAACTTCCAGATGAGTTGAACAATAATGCTGTAATTTTCTAGCCTGCGCTAGTGTATTTTCCGTCATTTGGCGTTGTAACGTTGCTGCGTCTTTCGCCCCCAACACAGGTATGAGTCGCGTCTTTGTTTTTCCCGGTTCTGGATAACGAGTAAAAATAATTAGGCATTCTTTTTGTCCAGCGTAAGTCATTTAGGTAGAGATTTTTGAATCTTAGAATGTTCGTATTTAGTCAATGCTTGAGTCAGCATTTCAAATTGCAGAGGTTTACTAATATAATCATTCATACCCACATTTAAACACTCTTCACGATCGCGCTGCATAGCACTAGCCGTCATCGCAATAATCCAAGGTCTTGTGTTCGGCAACCATTGCTCACAAATGCGACGAGTTGCTTCTATCCCATCCATTTCTGGCATCTGGACATCCATCAAAACAATATCATAAGACTGGCGATGTAGAGCGTGAAGTACCTCATGTCCATTATGAGCTAAATCCGCACGATACCCCAATCGTTTTAACATATGCAAAGCCACTTTTTGATTCACCAGTAAGTCTTCGGCTAATAAAATCCGTAACGGTAATTTTTGAGCAAACTCTTCTGTAAATTTGGGTGAATTTTTGGGAAGAGAAACATGAGCAATTTCATTCGTAGAAGCCGACTTGGCGTTAATAGTAAAATAGAATGTAGAACCCTGTCCGGATTGACTTTCAACCCACATTGTACCGCCCATCATTTCACTTAAGCGCTTGCTAATCGCTAAACCTAATCCAGTACCACCGTATCGGCGAGTCATCGACGAATCCCCTTGACTAAAGGGTTTGAACAGTCGATCCATTTGGTCTGGGGAAATACCAATTCCGGTATCTTTAACCGAAAAATAGAGTGTGTAGTTTTGTTTGTTGGTGGTTGTTTGTTGGTGGTTATTGGTTAGAACGGATGAGTGAGTAGTGACTACTGATGATGATGCAGAAACCACCACCTCACCGTGATGGGTAAACTTAATAGCGTTATTGATCAGATTCACTAAAATTTGCCGTAACCGTGTCACATCTCCAACAATAAATTGGGGAATTTCCGGGGAAATCGTTGAGGTTAAATTCAGACCTTTCGCTGCTGCGGATTGAGCCAATAAATCTAGAGCATCTTTAACACAACCTCGTAGATCAAAGGGCTGTTCTTCCAACTCTAATCGGTTTGATTCAACTTTGGAAATATCCAAAATATCATTAATGATAGTGAGCAATATATCACTACTACTGCGGATCGTTTCAACAAAATCTCTTTGCTGACGTGTAAGATTTGTTTCGAGTAACAATCCTGCCATTCCCATTACTCCATTCATCGGTGTACGAATCTCATGGCTGATTGTGGCTAGGAATTCACTTTTAGCTCGGTTAGCGGTTTCAGCTTCTTTTTTGGCTTGCTCTAAAGCAGTATTTTTTAGTAGGAGTTCTTGTTCTGCTTGCTTACGACTTTCAATCTCCTCTTGCAACCTTTTCATTTGGTCTTTTAATTGTTTAGAGAGATTTCGGATTGTCAATTGATTTCTGATCCGAGCTAAAACCTCTTCAACTTGAAAGGGTTTAGTAATGTAATCAATTCCACCCACTTCAAACGCTTTAACTTTATCAATCGTCTGATTGAGAACACTCAAGAAAATTACCGGAATATCACAGGTTTGAGCGCAAGATTTTAGGTTTTTACAGACTTCATAGCCATTCATCTCTGGCATCATAATATCGAGCAAAATTAAATCAGGAGGAGAAGATTTTGCCGCATTCAATGCTAGCTCTCCCGAAATAGATCGTTGGACTTTGTAGCCATGATCGGTTAAAATTTTAGATAGAAAGCGCAAATTATTTGGGTGATCGTCAACAATCAATATTTTGATGTCTTGATTATTCATAGGTACTTATTGTTAGTACGATCAATGAGTACGATCAACAGCCGGATGGGGAGAGATGAGTATAATTCATTAAGCGTAGAAATAGACGGGCAAGATGCCCGCACCACGACTAATGAATTTACCGAAACTAGGATAGAATCCAACCAGAGAAATTTAGCCTAACTATGCACTCATTTCTAGCATACGTTGAATTGGTCGCACAGCAGCAACTCGAATCTCCTCTGACATCAAAATTTCTGGCTGACGGTGTTTCATCGCCAGATACAGCTTTTCCAGGGTATTGAGCCGCATAAACGGACATTCATTGCAATTACAGTTATTCGCCGCAGGTGCTGGGATAAAATGCTTATCCGGAGTCTGCTTTTGCATTTGGTGAATAATACCCGGTTCCGTTGCCACAATAAACGAATGGCTAGCACTAGATTGAGAATACTTCAGAAGTGCCGTAGTCGAACCAATATAGCTAGCATGACGCAACACCGGGGGTTCACATTCAGGATGAGCAATCACCTCAGCGTCTGGGTGTTCAATCTTTAACTGAACAATTTTCTTTTCCGAGAAGGTTTCGTGGACAATGCAACTCCCTTGCCATAGTAAGAGTTCACGACCCGTTTGTTCCATCACATAGCGCCCTAGATTGCGATCTGGAGCAAAAATAATCGGTTGGTCTTTAGGAATCTGGTTAACAATTTGCACAGCATTAGAACTGGTACAAATAATATCACTCATCGCCTTAATTTCGGCGGAGCAGTTGATATAAGAAACGACCAAATGATCCGGGTGTTCTGCCTTAAACTTACCAAACGCATCCGGAGGACAACTATCTGCCAAAGAGCAACCTGCATTTAAATCCGGCAAAAGTACCAGTTTATCAGGATTCAGAATTTTGGCAGTTTCTGCCATAAAATGAACACCCGCAAAAACAATCACATCCGCATTTGTAGCTGCTGCTTTGCGAGACAGTCCCAGAGAATCCCCAATATAGTCAGCTACGTCTTGAATATCTGGGTCTTGGTAGAAATGAGCCAAAATAATCGCATTTAACTCTCGTTTAAGCCCATCAATCGCCTCAAACAGGTCATGGGGAAGAGAGGACTGAATGGGTGTCTGCTGAGGAAGTAAAGTCGTAAACAAAATTGTTAGTTACCTGGAATATATAAGGTTCCAATCTAATTATAGTTAAATTTACCAAAAATAACAGTAGCAATGTCATTAAATCATGAATTATGAATGATAAATTATGAATGATGAATGATGAAAACTTCCCCCCATCCCCCCCTCTCCCCAT
>DNGI01000494.1:0-4393 GCA_003486645.1 Cyanobacteria bacterium UBA11370
GCTTGTTTGTCACCCCTTCAGGATTATTATGCTTGGCGCTGACATTTTGAGCTTCCGGGAATTTATGACGAATGAACCGTTGCCGCTAACTACTATCCAAGCTGCGGTATTTGAGTTTTTGCGGAACCGTGACGACGTAGTGGTGTTTGGCGCACAGGCAGTCAATGCCTATGTAGGCGAACCGCGCATGACGCAGGATATTGACTTGATGTCAGTACGAGCAGAAGAATTAGTTCAAGAGTTACGCGAATACTTGAGCGAGCAATTTCATATCGCTGTGCGTGTTCGAGAAGTTAAAGAAGGACAAGGATATCGACTTTATCAGGTACATAAATCAGGCAACCGTGACCTAGTAGATATGAGGAAAGTTAGCAATTTCCCAGAAGCACAACGCATTGAGCAAGTGTTAGTGATGGCTCCAGCAGAACTAATTTCTAGTAAGATAATTTCGTACTATCAGCGGCGAGGGAAGCCGAAATCAGGTACGGACTGGCGTGATTTGGCAATGCTCTTATTAGCTTTTCCTGAACTGAAGCAGGAGGCGGGTGAAGTGTTGAATTGTCTGTTGGCAGTAGGAGCAAATGAGAAGATTTTGGAGTTGTGGCGGGACGTTGTAGAAATGGCGATCGAGCCGGAAGACGATGAAGGCTATTAGTAAATGTAGATTTTATTGAGCGATCGCTCAATAAGTTGATCAGATGTTATTTATATAAGTTAACAGCAATGGGTGTGCCAAAGGAAGATATTATTCTGGGGTTTCAAGTTCCCTATGTACGGAAATATACGGAGTTTACATTGGGCTAGTATCTAGTAATCCTGTAATGATACGCTTTCTCAAAGCTTAGAGCCTTAATTACAATTGATTACTTACAAAACCCTAGATTGACTATAACTAGTATCTTGGATTCTGGTTTTGGTTTTTTAAATTAAATACAAAAAATATGTTTTCATGAAAAAACAACAAAATAAATTCAGCCATCTCACGGCAATAGAACGAACTTCGTTATCCTTCCCTGCACAGGTTTTATTATCTAAAAACCAACTGCAAGGTAAAATCCTAGATTTTGGCTGTGGCTTTGGCAATGATGTTAAAGTATTGCAGCAAAAAGGCTTAGATATTACAGGCTATGATCCTTATTATTTCCCTCAACATCCTACTGAAAAATTTGATACTATAATTTGCTTTTATGTTTTAAACGTTTTATTTCCCGAAGAACAAGCCAATGTGCTGATGGACATTGCCCATTTGTTGAAGCCAGGAGGCAAAGCGTATTATGCCGTTAGGAGAGATCTAAAAAAAGAAGGCTTTCGAGAGCATTATGTTCATAAAAAGCCTACGTACCAGTGCATCGTAAAACTACCTTTTAAAGCAATTCACCTCGATGAATATTGCGAAATATACGAATACATTCATTATAATTTTCAAAGAAATTCACCCCATAAATGTATATTTTGCAATCCTCATAGAAATCTAACCTTGCTTACAGAATCAGCAACAGCTTATGCAATGTTAGATGGTTATCCTCTAAATAAAGGTCATGTGTTACTCGTTCCCAAACGTCATGTAGCTAATTATTTTGAATTACCCTTTAAAGAACAATCTGCTTGCTGGTTTATGGCAAACAAAGTCCAAGAAATCTTAACGAAAGAATTTCAGCCTGATGGGTTTAATGTGGGAATGAACATCAATAAGGATGCAGGGCAAAAGATGATGCACACGAGTATTCATATTATCCCTCGTTATCAAGAGGATACGGTTGGTGCTAAAGGCGGTATGAGATATGTGATTCCTAAAAAAAATAGAAATTAAGAATAAAAATAGTAATAGAGACCAGATACCAACGGAGAATGATTTATTTTAATTGACTATAGTAAAGCCCAAAATAAGACTAAAAAGATGAGCCAATTTACCCTAGAGATTGTTAATTATACAGACAAATTAGCAGAAATTAGAGCTGTACGAGTTCAAGTATTTCAAATTGAACAAGGCGTTGACCCAGTATTAGAATTTGATGGCAACGATGAAACAGCTACCCACATCTTAGCTTATTTAGATAATCAGCCTTTAGGAACGACCCGAATTAGATATCTGAATAATCAAACGGCTAAGATAGAACGACTGGCTGTATTAGCTGAAGCTAGGGGTCAAGGTATTGGTAAGCAACTCATGGTAAAAGCATTAGGAGTCGTTGCCCAAAACGAGATTAAAGAGGTAATTGTTCACGCTCAAGCTCATGTAAAAAATCTATATCATAAATTAGGCTTTAAGCAAGATGGAGAGGAATTTGAAGAAGCGGGTATTCTTCATGTAAAAATGAAGAAGTACTTCAGTTAAATCACCACGATTCTGTGTCACATAGAGATCGAGACAAACCCTTTAATAATTTACTGATTTTATCAATAATTTGGCTGGGGAGTGCATTGTGCGATCGCCTCTGGTTTGCCCTTGATCATTCCGTTCCTGGATGGGATCAGGCTGACTATTTAACCGGATCATTAAACTATTGGCAAGCCTTACAAAACCCTCAATGGTTTTCTGGAGAATGGTGGAATCATTTTTGGCAACTTTCATCTAAAATACCCCCTTTCACTTATATCGCTACTGCAATTATTCAGAATCTTTTTGGGACTGGTGCAGATCAAGCTACTCTAATTCTGTTAGTATTCAGCGCTATTCTTCTTACTTCCGTTTATGGTTTAGGCGTTCTACTATTCAATCGCAAAATAGCATTATGGGCGGCTGGATTAATAGTACTATTACCTGGACTCTATCGCTATCGTTTAGAGTTTCTCCTCGACTATCCCCTAACCGCTGTAGTTACCCTAACCTTCTTTTGTCTTACCCTTTGGAAAACGACTAATCCGCAACAGAAAAACTATCATATTTCCTTAATATGGGCAGCAGTATTTGGTCTTTCCTTGGGTTTAGCACTGTTAGTAAAACAGACAGCTTTATTATTTATTTTAACACCTATCCTGTGGGTAATTGGCAGTAGTATTCGACGGCGATATTGGGGGCAATTTTCTCAATTATTGGCAGGATTATTCCTATCGGTATTAATATGTGCCCCGTGGTATCGCACCAACTGGCTGCTAATTTTGACATCTGGAAAACGAGCAACCCTTGATTCGGCGATCGCAGAAGGTGATCCCGCCCTCAATACCCTCGATGCTTGGCTTTACTACTGGAAAATTTTACCTTACTTAGTATCTTGGCCTTTATTACTCATCCCAATTGTTGGATTAATTCTCTGTTTAGCTAGAAGAAAAATACAACAAAATCAAGATAAATCTTTACTCCCCCCCTCCCCCCATTCTCCCCTCACTTGGCTAGCCATTTTTTTAATAGGCGGCTATTTCTTCTGTTCTCTAAATGTTAATAAAGATGCTCGTTATATTTTACCACTTTTGCCAGTATTATCGCTAATTTTAGCCTATGGATTAACTCAATGGAAAGGTCGTTGGGCAAAACGTATTCGCTGGGGTACAGTGGGTTTAGGATTAATCTTAATGGTGTTCAATCTATTTCCTTTAGGTGGGACTTTTGTTACCCAAATCCTTTCGCCTCGTGTTCAACATTTCCCGTATTTAGAGACAGAATTTCCTCATCATCAAGTTATTGATGAAATTATCAAAACGTCTCCTTATTTACGCACAACCTTGGGAGTGTTACCTTCAACTCCAGAAATTAATCAGCACAATTTGAATTATTACGGTGCGTTGGCAAATTTCCAAGTTTATGGACGACAAGTGGGAACACGCAAGGAAAACATAAAACAGGATATGCGATCGCTTTCTTGGTTTCTGACTAAAACGGGCAAGCAAGGATCAGTTCCGAAATCTCAATCTACTATAGTTCGGAGAGTTGAGCAAGGTAAAGATTTTAAGTTACACCAAACCTGGAACTTACCTGATCGCAGTACTCTTAAACTTTACTATCGACGTAAGCCATTAATAGAAGTACAAGAAGTACAAGAAGTACAAGAAGTACAAAAAAATTCAAAATGGGCTACACCCCGCTACGCTAACAAAATTCAAAATGGGCTACGCCCCGCTACGCTAACAAAATTCAATGTTCATCTAGATAAGGTTATAGTACCCGAAAAAGCTCCTCCGGGAATGCCTGTACCAGTAGTTTATAAGTGGAGGGGTTCATGGGAGGAATTGCAATCAGGTATTGTGTTATTAACTTGGCATGGTATAGATGAGAGATCCTCATATCAATGGTTACATGACCATGGCATTGGTATGGGAGAATTGTACTCTCCTAATACTAGAAAGGAAGGTAATTTGGCAGCGGATGTGGCAACGGATTTGGTAACGGATGTAGCGGATGGGTTATTGGTTTTTTCAGCAGCTTCTATTTCTACACATAACTTATCCGTTACATCCG
>DNGI01000494.1:4610-8930 GCA_003486645.1 Cyanobacteria bacterium UBA11370
TCCGTTACCCCATCCGCTGCCACTGAGTTTGAAGTTACTGAACGAATGGCTATGCTTCCTCCTGCTGATTTGCCAGCAGGGATGTACATCCTTGAAGCAATCTATTTAAATCGGCAAACGGGTGAAAGTTATCCTATTTCTGTACCAACTGTTAGCTTAAAAATTGAGCTGAATGCTGATGCTAAATCTGCACCAGAATTAGATTTAGTTACACAATTAAGGAGTTTAGCTGCTAATTTACCTAAAGGAGCAGATGCTCTAGAATCAATCTTTGAACAAACAGGTCGAATTAATCAATATGATCCGATTCAAGACTATTTAGTGCAGGCAGATTTAGCGTTCAGTTATCGGCTAAAGTTGGAACCACAAAACTTGGATTGGGCTTATACTCTGGCTTTATCTAAAGTATTGCAAGAAGATTCTAAGGGAGCGATCGCGGCATTGAAACAAGTTGTTCGATTGGATTCTCAAAATCCTTATGCTTATGCCTATCTTGCTTTTGTTTATCTGTATGAATGGCGCGGAAAAGATGCTCAAGATACGTTGAAATATGCCCTTACTCTTAATCCCAATCTTCCCGAACTTCAAGCACTCTCTGGGATTGCTTCCCTAATGCAAGGTAACGTTTTCAAGGCTTGGCATTTTCTGGATGAATTTAGACGATTGAGTAGATAGTTTTTGGTTATTTGTTGTTGGTTGTTTGTTGTTGGTTTTTAGAGTGATTCTTAGTTGGATAAAATAGAGTAATTTATCCCTCATCCATCTTAATTTGACACGGTTGAACTGTGCAGGGAATCTCGACGATAAACTCTGTTCCTTGCCCTGGGATAGAAACACAACTGAGTTGACCTCCATGTTTTTCTACTACAATTTGGTAACTAATTGCTAATCCTAACCCTGTGCCACTTCCTACGGGTTTGGTCGTAAAAAAAGGATCAAAAATTTGTTGACACACGTCTTCACTGATGCCAGTGCCATTGTCAGAAATCCGAATAATAACGCTGGGAGAGTTTTGAGTTTTGGTATGGACGAGTTGACTACTATCTTTTCTACTTCGTCTGGCTAGGGATAAAATTTTGAGTTTTGACCGCTGCGTATGAAGGGGTTCTTCTAACTCAGGATTCAAGACTGAGGACTCAGAACGAACCTCGGTATGGATGGTGATTACCCGTGGACAAGGTTTAGTTTGTAGAGCATCAATTGCATTACTCAGTAAATTCATAAATACCTGATTTAATTGACTGGCATAACAGGTGATTTTGGGGAGTTGACCGTAATCTTTAATGACTTCAATATAGGGGTGAAGAACGGTGTCGCATCCGGCTACACTGGGGGAGCTAATGTCGCAAGCACTAAGGTTTTGAGCTTTGAGTCGATGCTGTAAAATGAGTAAGGTATTGTCGATAGCTTCATGAATATCTACCGTGTTGAGATCGGATTCACTCTGTCGGCAAAAGAGCTGGAGCGATCGCACAATCTCATGGATACGCTTGGCTCCTACCTCCATCGAATGGATCAATTTTTGCCAATCTTCCACTACAAATTTTAAGTCAGTTTCTTCAACAATTTTCTCAATCATTGGTGTGGGATTGGGATAAGCTTGTTGGTAGGTTTCAATCACCTGAAGTAGGTCGCGGAAGTAAGTCTTGGCATGAATCAGATTGCCGTAGATAAAGCTCACTGGGTTGTTGATTTCGTGAGCAATCCCTGCTAGCATTTGCCCTAAACTCGACATTTTTTCGGTGTGAATGAGTTGGGTTTGGGTATGTTGCAGTTCGGATAAGATTTGTTCCAATTGGGTCGCTTTTTCTCGTTCTCGCGCTTCGGATTGTCGTAGAGCGTCCTCTGCTATTTTGCGATCGCTGATGTCAGTGATCGAGCCAACCATTCGCACAGGTTGACCTTGCTCATCCCATAATGCTTGTCCCCTCGATAAAACCCATTTGTAGTGGTTATCTTTGCAGCGCACGCGATATTCAACGGCGTAATACGGAGTTTTTTGATTGAGGTGATCTTGCATAGCGGCTTTCACCCATCCGATATCATCTGGATGGATATGGCTAGTCCAATTATGGACATGGACGTAGTTGCCAATTTCCTCATCTTCATATCCGAGTATTTTCTTATTACGAGACGAGATGAACGCCTCATTGGTTTGGATGTTCCAATCCCAAATCCCGTCATTATTACCCTGGAGTGCGAGTTGCCAGCGTTCCTCACTCTTTCTTAATTCCTCTTCTGTCCAAAAGCGATCAATTCCCACAGCAATACTATTGGCAATTGATGCCATTGCTTGCAAAATTATTTCTGTTGGGTGATGACGGGTAAAAAGCGCCATGACCCCCACTAAACGGTTCTCAACAATTAAGGGATATCCAGCGAAAGCAACCATCCCCTCCCGTTTTGCCCATTCCCGGTCATGAATCTGAGGGTCATTGAGTATATCATGGGTTAACTGAGGCTGGCGCTCTTGAGCAATCAAACCAATTTTAAACTGACCGACTTTGATACGGCTGTGATCACCGTTGAGGTAGGTGTACATCCCCGCACTCGCTTGTAATTCCAGGATGTTCTCCCGTTCATTTAGCGTCCAGAGACGAGCAAATGCCCCATCGAGGTGTTTAAATAAAGCAGAAGCACAACGACTGAGCATCTCTTGCAAGTTCTGACCCTGAGCTAAAGCAACACCTACATCTGCTTCTAATGCTGCAATTTTAACTCGTTCCAATAAGGCAGCTTCTGCATGGTGGCGATCGCTAATTTCCTGTTGGAGTAACGTATTTTGCTCCTTTAATTGCTTTTGCAATTTCTGAATGGTGAGTTGATTTTCAATCCGAGCTACAAGTTCTTCAATTTGAAATGGCTTAGTAATATAGTCAACACCACCCAATCTAAACGCTTTTACTTTATCCGGTGCTTCGGTTAACGCACTCAAAAAAATGACCGGAATTTCCTTCGTTTTATCGGTTTCTTTGAGCCGTTTACACACTTCATACCCATCAATCCCTGGCATCATAATATCGAGCAATATCAAATCCGGCGGAGACGCAGTGGCTGCATTTAATGCCAGTTGTCCTGAAATCGCTCGTTGGACTTTATAGCCCCGATTGGTTAAAGTATTCGATAAAAACCGCAAATTGTTGGGATTATCATCCACCACTAATATTTTAATGGTGCTATTGTTTATTATGTCTAATGATTTTAGGGAAACCATAAATCATGAACTAAGAATCGTTCATAAGGGACTGTGTGAGACGCACAATTACATCAAGACGAAAATCACTAAGCAAATCCATTAAAGCTTCAGAGAGAGGAGCCTTTGTGTTTGGTATTTGCTGGATTAACTCAAAAACCAAGTCTTCATTAAGTTCATTGGCCGCCTGATAGAGGCATTTGATCCAAGGTTGAGGCATAGCCGTCAACTCTGCGAGGAAGAATGAATCCGATTTCTGATCTATCCCCTTAGCTCTGCGGCAAACCGTGGTTGATTGAGGCAAATCTTCATAGATGTAGCGCAGCCCTAGGTATTCTCTTATTTTTTCAAAAAATACTTCTTCAGTAAATGGTTTGCGAACAAAATCGTCAGAACCTGTCGCCAAAATCTCCCCTCGCCTCTCCTCAAAGGCGCTCGCCGTCAGAGCAATAATAATAGTACGGGGTCTGGCAGAATTCTGCTGCTGTGCTTCCCGGACTCTAATCGCTTGAGTTGCCTCTAACCCATCCATAACAGGCATCCGCGTATCCATAAAAATCAGATGAGGTTGCCAACTCTCCCACACCGCTACACATTCAGCACCATTTTCCGCCTCACGCACCTCAAATCCCATCGGTTCGAGCAACTTAACCAGTAGTAAACGATTTTCTTTCGTATCATCAACCACAAGTAAGCGATAAGAACCTTGATTGGGTTCCAAACCAACCACTTGTCGCAGGGGTTTAGCGATGATTTCCGGCGCATCTGCCTCAGTAATTTTGATATCAAATTTAAAAATAGTGCCTTCCCCTAAAACACTGCTAACCGTAATAGTTCCACCCATCAGTTGTACAAATTTTCGGGTAATCGCTAAACCCAAACCCGTACCCTCAGCCGATTTACGACCCGTTTCCGTTTGCCTAAAGGCTTCAAACAGAGTATCAATCTCTTCCGGTGCAATACCCGAACCCGTATCTTCCACCTCAAAATGTAACGTGGCAGCGGATGGGGCAGCGGATTTGGTAACGGATGTAGCGGATGTGGCAGCGGATTTGGTAACGGATGTAGCGGATGACGTACTGGTATTTTCCAAAACGTTGTTTCTTACCAATAACTTATCCGTTACA
>DNGI01000494.1:9148-10717 GCA_003486645.1 Cyanobacteria bacterium UBA11370
ATCCGTTACATCCGTTACCCCATCCGTTGCCACATCCGTTGCCACATCCGTTGCCACATCGGCTGTGACTCGCAATGTTACCGTACCGTATTCAGTAAATTTGATCGCATTACCGAGGAGATTAATTAAACAGACTCGCAACTTTTTAGCATCACTTTTTATATATTGAGGGACATTAGAGGGTACAATAAATATAAGTTGTAAATTCTTTTGTTCTGCCTTAATTTCAAACATCTCTTCCAGATTATCTAGCAGGTGATAGAGATCGAAATTACTTTCATACAGCGAAATCATTCCTGCTTCAATTTTTGATAAATCTAAAACATCATTAATTAATTCCAATAAATGCTCGCCACTGCGGTTAATAATTCCTAAATATTCCCGTTGCTCTGTACTGAGTGCAGAATCACGACTCATCACTTGGCTAAAACCGAGAATGGCATTCAGGGGAGTACGCAGTTCGTGGCTCATATTTGCTAGAAATTCTGTTTTAGCTTTTGATGCGGCTTCGGCAGCTTTTTCAGCTTTCATTCGCTCTTCAATTTCCTGTTGTAGCTTTTGATTTTGCTGTTGGAGTTGCTTGGAGAGTCGCTGGATAGTGAGTTGATTCTCAACCCGTGCTAAAACTTCTTCCACCTGAAATGGCTTGGTGATGTAATCGACACCACCGACAGTAAAGGCTTTTACTTTGTCAAATACGTCATCCAACGCGCTAATAAAAATTACGGGAATATCGCGGGTTTGAGGATCGGCTTTCAGGTGTTCACAGACTTGATAGCCATCCATCTCTGGCATCCGAATATCCAGTAAAATCAGATCCGGTGGTGAGGATCGCGCTGCTCGAATTGCCATTTGTCCTTTAACAACACCCCGAATTTTATACCCTTGTTCCGACAGGGTTGCCGATAAAACTTGGAGATTTTGTGGAGTATCATCAACGATTAAAATATTGGCTTTAATGACTTCATCCTGATTGGCATTCATAGTTATGTTGAGGTATTGTTAATCAATTATTTAGAAATTATTCTCATTAATTTAATAGTTTTTGATCAGCTAGGATTAGTCCTAACAAAAAACAAACAACAAACAACAAATTTTATCTTGCTTCTTCAATTAAATCGATAATTCGATCACAACGGAAACTATGGACTAAATCAGCGATCGCTTTAGCAAGAGGAGCATGAGTAGCTGGGATTTGCTCAAGGAGGCGGAAAATTTGCTCATCATCAATCGAGTTAGCCGCCTCATATAACTGATCAACCCATTCCGTTGGCATCATTTTCAAGGCTTCGGAAGTCCGTGATTGGCTCAGTTGATTGCTCTCCCCCTCTCCCGCTGTTCCCTCCTCGCCATCTATACATAAAGTTTGGTCTTTATAGATATAGCGTACTCCCAAATATTGAGCCATCTTTTCAAAGATAACTTGTTCTCGGAAGGGCTTGCGTACAAAATCATCACAGCCTGCGGATAAGACAACCGCTCGCTCCTCTTCAAATGCACTCGCTGTTAAGGCTAAAATCACAGTTGCCTGACCCTTTAAATGGGCTTTAATCTGTTTAGTCGCTTCAT
>DNGI01000494.1:10960-11435 GCA_003486645.1 Cyanobacteria bacterium UBA11370
CGCATATCCATCCAGATCAGATGGGGTTCCCAACTGGACCACACATCAATCGCTTCTTGACCATTGGTGGCTTCCCGCACACAAAAGCCGATAGATGTCAGAAGCCTCAGCAGTAAAAGGCGACTCTCTAGGCGATCATCAACCACTAGGATACGATAATCCGGTTGTCGAGGTTCTAAACCAATAACTTGACGGGGTGTTTGGATGGTTTGAATTTCACTCGCTTGAGCGAGATTAATAGCGATATTAAATTTAAAAATAGTTCCCTTCCCCAAGGTACTGTTAACGGTGATAGTTCCCCCCATTAATTGTACAAATTGTTGGCTAATCGGTAAACCTAAACCCGTTCCTTCTAAAGATTTTCGACCCGTTTCAGTTTGGGTAAAGGCTTTAAATAAACTATCTATTTCTGAGGGAGCAATACCGGGTCCAGTATCTTCAATTTCAAAGAAGATGGTTGTTGGTTGTTGGTTGT
>DNGI01000494.1:11663-19198 GCA_003486645.1 Cyanobacteria bacterium UBA11370
TTGTTGGTTGTTGGTTATTGGTTATTGGTTATTGGTTGTTGGTTGTTGGTTATTCTCCCCCACTCCCCACTCCCCACTCCCCACTCCCTCTTTTACCCGCACGGTTACACCTCCTTCGGATGTAAATTTGATTGCATTTCCCAGGAGATTAATTAAGACTTGGCGCAACTTGGCTTCGTCAGTTTGGATGTATTGGGGAAGAGTTGGTGCATAGTCGAAAACTAATTGTAATCCCTTATTTTGAGCTGATAATTTGAACATATCTGCCAAACTATTGAGCATCTGGTAGAGATCAAAGCTATTTTCATTGAATGTTACTTGACCCACCTCAATTTTAGACAGTTGTAGAATATTATTAATTAAATCGAGTAAATGTTCCCCGGAACGCCGAATAATTCCGATGGGTTCTTGTTGATCAGGTTTGAGTGATGAGCCGCGCTCTAATAATTGGGTAAAACCGATAATAGCATTTAGGGGAGTCCGTAGTTCGTGACTCATATTGGCGAGGAATTGGCTTTTAGCACGGTTAGCCACTTCTGCTGCGTCTTTGGCGTTTTGGAGTTCCAACTCAATCTGCTTACGTTCTGTAATATCTTGACTAACAGCAATTAAACAGGTTTCTCCATTAATATCAATACTTTCTGCGGATAACAAGGCTGTCCTAATGTCGCCAGACTTGGTGCAAAACTCAAATTCATAGTTAGTCACACTACTGTTTTGAGTTAATAATTGAAATAAGCGATCGCGCTTTTGTGAATTGACCCAAAGACCCAATTCCATAGCGGTACGACCAATAATTTCTTCACGACTATAACCCGTCATTTGACAGAAGGCATCATTAACCTCAAGATGGCTGCCATTACTCAATTGGGTGAGGGTGATAGCGTGAGGGGTACAACGAAATGCTTTGGCAAACTTTTCTTCTGACTTACGCAGTGCTGCGGTTCGTTGCTCAACCAGAGTTTCTAATGCCTCATTAAGCTGCTGAAGTTTTACATTTTGTTCAGCTAGTTTTTTATCTTGAACGTAGCTGTATATCGCTTCTTTAACCGTCAATCTTAAGTCTTCAGCCTGCCAAGGTTTAGCAATATAACGATAGAGTTTTGCATACTGGATCGCATTGCTAACCGCTTCAAGATTGGCTTGTCCAGTTAGCATAATTTTTATGCTTTTCGGGCAAATAACATGAATTTCCTTAAGCAATTCATCTCCCTTAATATCCGGCATAATATAATCAGAAATAACTAAGGGAATTTCATACCCATCTGCCAGCAATTCTGACAGAAGTTCTAACGCATCTTCGCCTCCAATCGCCGTTTCAATCAGATAATGATCTCCCAGAGCTTTTTTCAGTTCTATTTTTAAGCTCTCTAGGATTGTCGGTTCATCATCAACACAGATAATGACAGGTTTTATCATAATTTTTCCAAACCGGATTTAATCGTTTCGACTAACTCTTGACCATTCCAAGGTTTATGTAAACAACTATGCAGATTAGCTTGGGCTTTGACTCGTTCAATTGCCGCCGCATCCGCTTGTCCAGTTAACATAACTTTAACAACATCGGGATATTTTTGATGAACCCGAATCAGAAATTCGTCTCCCTTAAGACCCGGCATTAACCAATCGGAAACAATCACTAAAATATCACTTTGCTCATCTTCAAGTTCTTCAATAATTTCTAAGGCTTCATCCGCGCTTTCTGCAACTTCATAAAGGTACGTATCTCCAAATTCATTTTTGAGTTGAATTTTGAGACTGTTTAATACGACAACTTCATCATCAACACATAAAATTACTGGCTTAGACATCCTGATTTTGCTCCTCGTCTACATGAATGGGTAAAGACACCTTAAATGTAGTTTTACCCAATTCACTCTCAACGTCAATTCGTCCCTGATGTTTATCAATAATTTTTTTAACAATATCCAATCCCAACCCACTTCCTTCTCCGGGGGGTTTAGTCGTAAAAAAGGGATCGAAGATTTTGGGCATAATTTCCGGGGGAATCCCTTCACCACTATCGGTGATCCTGACAACGAAATTGCCATCGTGTTGATTCACATCAATTTTTAAGCTCCCCTTGTTTTTCATCGCTTGGAGAGAATTGTGAATCAAATTTGTCCAAACTTGATTGAGTTCATCAGGATAGCAAAGGAGAGAGGGGAGAGAATTTTGATAATTTTTAATAACTTGGACTCCCTGTTTTAGATGATTGTAATAAAGGGTTAATACCGTTTCAATCCCGTCAATTGGGTTAGCTAAAACCTTTTCACCTATCGAATCATACCGAGCATAACTTTTCAACGCAAACACCACTTTCGCGGCACGTTCTGTAGCTGTTTTGATTGTTTGTGTACTCGTTTTCACACTAGCAAGTTGATAGGCAGTCTTTAAAATATTGCCCCCTTCTGGGTCTTTCAATAGAGGTAAAAAGGGCAAAATATCTTTATAAACACCCAGATCTACAAGGGTATCAGCAATGGTATCTGAATTGTTGATGCTATACTCTTCTAGTTCCCGAATCAAGGTGCGTTTAAATTGGCGTTTTTCTTTGGCTGAGAACCTCATTGATTGTTGAGTGGATTGACGCAGTAATGCAAAAAAATCTAAGTAACGTTCTTTTGATAATCCTTGCAGAAATTGAGGGAATTGTTCTAGATTATGAGTTAAAAAATCTCCAATATTCTCTACCGACGAACGAATGGCTCCTAGGGGGGTATTGATTTCATGAGCCACCCCAGCAATCAATTGACCGAGTGCTGCCATTTTTTCAGATTGAATGAGTTCTTGTTGAGTTCGTTTAAGATCTTGTAGGGTGTTAGCTAACTCCTCATTTTTTTGACGTAATGTTTCTTCAGCTTGTTTGCGATCCGTGATATCGTGAGAAAGGGCAAGCAGGCATTTTTGTCCCCGAAGTGTGATCGTTTCTGCGGACATTAGTGCGGTTCTTACATCGCCATTTTTCGTCCGAAAATCAAATTCATAGTTACAAATATTGCCGTTTTCGGCTAATAGTTTTATCATTTGGTTGCGGCTTTCTGGATGCACCCAAATATTCAAATCAATCGCAGTACGACCAATAGCTTCTTCATGGGTATAACCTGTCAATTGACAGAAACTATCGTTCACTTCGATATAACAGCTATCACTCAGCCGGGTAATTGTAATCGCACTGGGACTAGCGCGGAAGGCTTTACTAAATTTTTCTTCTGACTGACGCAGTGCAACAATAGCTTCCTGGCGATCTGTGATATTTCGGGCAACCCAAATGACAGAATTATTAGGCAGAGGTGAAACATTAGCAGTAAACCAAACTTCATCGTTACCAATAGGTAGGCTGTAATCAAAATTGATGGTCTGCTGTGTGTCTACAACATGCCGAATTTGATTTAACCAACCTTCGGTTTTCTCACTTTGCAAAAACTGTTCGATCATTTGATCAATGACACAACCCGCAGATTCGTACAGACGACCTGGATTGGTTGGTGCAATTTCTATATTTGTACCTTCAGGATCAATAATCAGCACAATATCAGTCATTGCCTCAAAAACAGCACGCATTTTTCCTTCAGATGTGCTGAGTTGGGCTTCTAATAATTTGCGTTCCTCAATTTCTTGTTGCAGTTGGAGATTTTTTTCTTCTAATTCCTGAGTGCGAGTTTTAATTAATGCTTCTATATTCTGATTGCAAGAGTGTAACTGACTACAAAGATCGGCTAGGTCTTGGCGGCTTTTTTGAACAGCGATCGCATCTCGGTACGACTTTAATGCCGTGATTGTTGTTGTTAAGAATTTTTGATGAGTCAGTTCGAGTTTGGTTTTATAATCGTTGATATCGTAATCTAAAATTACTGATTGTTCGGGGGCTTCACCGGGCTGACCCGTTCGTAATATAATCCGTACCAAGGTATTTTTTAACACCTCACGAATATATTTCACGACCTTTAAACCAGCATCATTCGTCTCCATCACAACATCCAAAAAAATGACGGCTATATCCGGATGAGTGGCGATTAACTGCTTGGCTTCTTTCCCTGAGTAAGCTGAAATTAAAGTGAGTGGTTTTCCTTCAAAGGTAAAACGCTTCAATACCAACTTGGTCGCTTGGTGGACTTCACTATCATCATCGACAAGGAGAATTTTCCATGCCTTCTCTGCCTCTGGTTCAGAGGAGTTGACTCGGTTCTCTTGGTCATTCAAAGTCTGAGGATTATCCTCTTCAAAAATGAATGGATCATTATTACCTAATAGAGATTCATTCAGAAGCTTTGTCATACCTTAAGACTCATCCTGTATTACAATGGGTAAGTCAATAATGAATTTTGTCCCTGCTCCGATTTCACTTTCACAACGGAGAGTTCCTTGCAACGTTTGGGTAACTAAATTATAGACAATATGCAAACCTAAACCACTTCCTCCTTTAGATCGAGCTGTAGTAAAGAAAGGCTCAAAAATTTTGCCTAAATTCTCAGATGGAATTCCACACCCATCATCAGTATATTCAATAACGGCTCTATCCTGAAAGCGCATTACTTCAAAACGTAACTGCCCATGTTGATCGGGTGGATAAGCATGGAAAATTGAGTTCATTACTAAATTTGTTGCTACTTGAGACAACGCCCCCGGATAGCTATCTAGAGTTAGGGTTTTATCTCCCTCAACAATGAGCGTATGTTGAGCTTGTTTAAGTTGGGGTCTTAAGCTTAATAACGCATCTTCAAGATAATCTTTCAGCAAAATAGAGCGCTTTTCTAAGTTGGTTTGATCGATAGCGACTTGCTTAAAACTTTGTACCAGTTCGCCTGCTCTTCTTAAATTACGGAGAATCAGTTGGCTACTTTCAGTCGCACTCTCTAAATATTGATTTAAGTCTGAACGCTTTAATATCTCTTTTTTACAGACTTTTAAAAAGGCTTGAGTTTCGTTTTCCAGAAAGGATGCTGTTAGAATTGCTGTCCCAATCGGAGTATTAATTTCATGAGCTACCCCAGCCACTAAACTCCCTAAAGCTGCCATTTTTTCAGATTCAATTAACTGATTTTGAGTCGCTTTCAAGTGTTCGAGAGCTTGGGATAGTTTTTGAGTGCGATCGCGCACCTCTTTTTCCAACGTTCGACTATAATCCTCTAGCAGTTTTTCAGCTTGTTTGCGAACTGTAATATCTTGCAAAGCATTAATGCCATAAATAATATGACCTTGCTCATCATAAATAGGTGTTGCCCAAACTTCAATCGGAATGATCTTATCCTGGTGATGAATTTCTAGGTCATCGGCGGTTGCTGTTTCACCTTTGAGCGCTCGTACAATAGGCAATCTTTCGGACGGATAAAGTATATTAGTCCCCGCTATATAAATTTTATACGTCTCAGAAAGTTCTTCAATGGTTGTGTGTGGATCAACCCCTTTTCCAAAAATTTCTTTCGCTTTTTGATTCATGAAGTAAAGTTTGCCACTCGTATCCAGTACTTTCACACCAACAGGTACAGCTTCTAAGAATTGAGCTAGCCTGCGCTCACTTTCGTAAACAACTTCTTTGGCGCGATTGTGCAACTGTTCAGCAACGGTATCTCCATGTTCAGTAAATGTATCTAACAAGATTTTAAAGTCAGCATTTTCTTGTTTTAATAATTCTTTTTCTCGGCTTATGCGTCTCGTTTCAACTCTCAATCGGCAGAGATTAATATGAGTATTAATCCGAACCAGCAATTCATTTTTTGAAATCGGTTTAGTTAGAAAATCATTAGCCCCAACCCCTAATCCCGCTTCCCAATCTTCGACTGGATTTTGATCGCTCAACAAAATAATAGGTAATTCATCCGCCTGCCAAGTTGTACGAATTTTTTGAGTGATTTCATAACCCGTCATTCCCGGCATGATCGCATCGAGTAAGATTAGGTCAGGTTTGAAACCCTTTTGAATTAGAGTTAAGGCTTCTTTTCCAGTGTTGACTTGAGTAATCCCATATTTTTCTAAGGACATACAGTTAACCAGTACCTGACGATTCACTGGATCATCATCGACAATCAACACGTTGTAGTTTGTAGGTTGGCAATCATCAGAATTGTTGCTTGTTGGATAGTTCATTGTGCCTATGACTGTAGGGTTAAACGTAACTTAAGACGATCACACTAGGGGAGTGGGGAATGGGGGGCAGGGGGAAAACTTGTGCTAGATAATTTTAAGTATTAACTCAAAACTCAAAACCCTATAGATTTATTTTATAGTAAAGAATTGACAAATCAAATAAATTGTGGTTTGACGATGAGGACGATGGGGACATGAAAGTAACCCCACAGCGGAAGTTAAATTTTGTATAGTTTAAGTAACATTGATTCAGGAGAATTTTTCCTTTTCTAGAGAATCACCTCTGGAATGATACCCAACAGCAAAAAATGCAAATCCCTCCCCCTATCTCCCCCTATTCCCATTCCCCCCTCTCCTTTTCAGAAAAGAGAGCAAAAAAGACCTTTTCCCGCTTTCTGCTAATCGGTATCGTTGTACTCTTGCCTTATGTAACTGGGTGTAGTTTATTTCCCCGAACCCAAGCAGATGCTCAACCGAACTCTCCGGGTTCAAAACAAGGAGAAACTAGCACAGCCGTTGAGGTTGCGATCGCTAAAACTGAATTACTTGAAGAACCTATAGAATACACTGGCACAACTGAACCCGTGCGCGAAGTTTCGCTGAGTTCTCGAATTGAAGGACGACTGCTAAAACTTAATGTAGATGTTGGCGATCCAGTCAAACAAGGGCAAATTTTGGCACAATTGGATGACACACTATTACTAACCTCTGTAAAGGAAGCACAAGCAGAACTCGCCGCACTTCAATCTGAAGTCGCACGCGCTAAAGCTCAAGTTGGTAACGCCCAAGCGACAGCTGAACAAGCACGATTAGAACTCGAACAAGCTAAGGTAGATGCAGCAAGACTCCAAACGCTTTGGAAAGCAGGTGCTATTTCCAAACAAGAAGCCGAATTAGCACAAACATCCGCCGCTACAGCCCAACAAAACCTCCAAGCGGCTATTAAACAAATTACCACTGAACAACAAGCTGTTGCTGCTGCTGAAGGGCGCGTGAAAGCACAACAAGCAATTGTGGCTCAAAATCAAGAACGTCAGTCTTATGCTTTATTAGCCTCTCCGATTAATGGCGTAGTTTTATCCCGAATCGAACCGGGAAACCTAATAACACCAGGAAGTGAAGTATTAAAATTAGGCGATTTTAGTAGCGTGAAAGTCATCGTTAACGTGACAGATTCAAAACTAGCTGATATTCAGCCAGGAGAATCAGTCACAATGCGATTAGATGCTTTACCCAATGACTTTTTTCCGGGAAAAGTAACTAAAAATTTACCCCTAGCTCCTCAAGGTGGGCTTCAAGTTCCCGTAGAAGTTACCATACCCAATAATAATAATCTCATTGGCAGTGGACTTTTAGCACGAATCAGCTTTACTCCAACTACCCAACCGCGAGTTGTTATACCCGCAACTGCACTGGAAGCCTCCGGAGAGAGGGGGAGAGGGGGAGGG
>DNGI01000031.1:0-2584 GCA_003486645.1 Cyanobacteria bacterium UBA11370
AATGCAAGCAAAAATACCTAGCGATTGGAAATCGCGGCTACACAAACAAAGCCTGCCTCCGCAGGCTCAATTGAGTCCGCGCAGGCGGACGAAAGTTTTTATAGCCCCAGACTTCTAGTCTGTGGGCGATTTGCAAATACGGGATGCTCCCTCGGATAAGCACATGATTAACGTCATGTTTAATTGGAATAAGAGTTAAAGGGTAAGGGAAAAAGAGTTATTAAATAACCTTTTCCTCTTGCCTTTATTCCCTTTTAACCGAGTAGTATTGGTTTGAACCCTACTCAACGAATTCCCTTTAGTCTTATGCTTCAGGGTGGAAACTTTGGTCGTGAAGGTTAATGTCTCCTTCGAGATTTTTGGACAATTCAGCCATCCAAGTTTTTGTCCCAAATACACCTGCTAACAAACCCGATACACTAAAGTCTGCATCCAGTTTTTCCCAGTGCAATCCATCGCCTGAAGGTGTCACTTCTACCTCTGCCAAATCTTCCGGTGATGCTCCTGCTAACCCTTGAGCAATATCTGTTGGAAAGCTATAAATTGCACCACTCCTAAGATGAATGACAATCTGATTATGCTCCTGATTATAATAGGCAGAAATCGCTCTAGGCTCAGTGATATTAGCAATTGCAGCAGCTTTTCTTGCTTGTTCAATTTTATGTTTTAGTGTTGCTTCATCTAGTGCCGGATTCACCATCTTCGTTGTATCGTTTTAGAACTTCTTTGGCACTTGCCATATTAGATTTTGGATGGGGAAGGGGAATCTCTGAAGATGTGACTAAAGGTAGATGTTTCTCTTCATTTTGGCATCCTGTCGTGTTAAGAGTCCATGTAATCAAAGCAAAAGCTGAGATCCCCGACTTCTTGAAGAAGTCGGGGATCTGAAACGATAGAGAAAATTTACGGGACTGACGGGGCTCGAACCCGCAACTTCCGCCGTGACAGGGCGGTGCTCTAACCAATTGAACTACAGTCCCAACTTCTGAGCCTTTCCCATTATGCCGATTCATCTTGATTTTGTCAAGTACTTCCGCGCAACTTTTAGGGGGGATGGTGGATGAGGGGGTGTTAGCGCAGCAGGGTGAAGTTCAGTGCGAGGGTAATGTCTATTGAAAAATTCCCCATCTCCCACTCCCTAAAACCATCCAATTAAAAACTGCCCTATTTTGACAATCCAAAATCTAAAATCTAAAATCTAAAATTCAAAGGGATAGGACGAAAAGGACTGAGTGTGAATAATTCTGAAAACCGTAAATTGGGAACATTTTCTCTCGCCGCTTTGCTAGTATCAGCACATTATGGTTTGGGATTTCTGCTGGGAACTGGTGAGAAAGCCTTGACGTTAGGGGTTGCGGGGAGTTTGTATGCCGTCTCCCTTGGCTTGGGTACCATTGCACTTTTAGTATTAGCCAAATTTTACTGGAATGAAGTTGAGCAAATTTGGACATTGCTCGGAAATCGCTACGGAAATCAAGTCAAAATTCTCCTAGGGTTGATGTCATGGTCATCGTTAATTGGAATTGAATCTGTACAGATTATTGCAGGAGCATTTATTCTTAAAGTCTTGGGAATTCCTGTGCTACCTAGTATGGTAATTTTGACAATTTTATTTGCAATTGTTTCATTGCTACCTGTCGAGAAAGCCAGCCGTATCTTTCAAGGATTACTGCTCTTTAATATTTTAGCTCTTTTATACGGACTGTGGGTATTGCAAGGTTTACCGGATTATTTGCGATCGCCTCTTGAGTTTATTCCCTCACTTCAACAGGTCAATCCTCCGAATATAGTGGGTATCTCCGTGTCTACAATTTTGCTGGTGATGATTGATATGAAGTATCAGCAATTTGTTGTTCAGGCTAAAGATGTACGCAGTCTTTATCAAGGATGTGTGTTAGCGGCTATTTTACTGTTGCTACTTGCTTTTTTGCCGTCTTCAGTAGTTGTTGTGGCTAAAAATGCCGGAATTTTACCTGCTGGGATTGATGGGAAAGAGACAATTCCTTATATTTTATCTTGGATTGGTGGAGGGTCTAATCAACCCATCGGGATGATTTTGATTGCTGCTTTAATCGTTCCAGCTTTGGGTGTGGGTAGCAGTGTGTTACGGATGCAAAACAAAACGGTTTTCGACTTAGGGATTGTCCCGACTTCTACTAAAAATCGGCTGTTGGTTGGGGTGATGAATGCAAGTTTAGGGCTAGCAGTGGCGTTGAAGGGGGGGTCAATTATCAACTTGATTGTGTTATTTTATTCAGCTTATGTATCAGCCGCATTGATTCCCTTTGTTGCTTACATCCTATTAGAAGTAGGAGTTTATACATTTTCTGGATTTAGTGTCAGAAGTTCTCTCATGGTAGGAAGTATAGCGGCATTAGGGATGTTAATTTTAATCCTGATTATGCCAGATTTTGTATTTTTGGGTAGTGCAGAGTTGACTTTGATGATAATTGGAATTGGGTTTGGTAGTGTAGGTTTGCTGGCGGGTCAAATCATTGAGAAGTCTTTGCCAGAATCGAAAGTAGGGGAAGAAGTTTAAAGGGAGTTTAAAGTTATAGCGTTTGGGAGCATCCCGTTTTTGCCA
>DNGI01000031.1:2900-5879 GCA_003486645.1 Cyanobacteria bacterium UBA11370
TATAGCCTCAGACTTCGACGCTGTAGGCAATTTGCCACTTTGGGATGCACCCTAGCATTTCTCAAATGAGTGAGCTACATTTGATTTTCTTCTATACTCCCCACTCTCTACTCCCCACGCTGTATCTGAGAAATCAGTAAATACCCCATCAACACCCAGACTAAAAAATTGCTGATACTCTAACCTCGGATCGCCCTTATAATTTGGAGCGAGAAATATACTTTCATTCCGAAATGTCCACGCATGAACAAATAATCCTATGGTATGAGCATCCTGAATTAATGATGTCGGTTCTAACAATTCCCCATTAGAATCAGTTGGTAAAATCAGCCGTTTATTAGCTCCAATTCCATCTGCATAGTGAGCAATTTCGGCTAGTCCTGCGGGAGTTGCCATATCTAAATAGGTGCAATTTATATTGACAGTATTAATAAAATCATAAGGCTGACCTGAATTATTTAATAGCTGCACCAAGGGTACATCGGTCAATGTCTTTAAGTATTTTAAATTAGCCGTTTCAAACGACTGAATGAAAATTGGTGCGTCAGAACGAGTGTAACCATGCTTGTTAAGAATTTCGACTAAAGGCTTTTCTAGGGATAACCCAATCGAGTTAAAATAAGTAGGGTGCTTAGTTTCAGGGTAGATACCAATAGTGCGCCCAATTTCACGAGTTTTGCGCTGAACTAGCTCAATTACCTCATCTAAGGTGGGTATCTTAAATAGACCATCAAATTCTGTGGAACGGAGTTGAGGAAGTCGCTCTTTTGCTCTCAATGTTTTTAGTTCTGCCAGGGTAAAATCCTCCGTAAACCATCCGGTAATCACTCGACTATCGATGATTTTAGTAGTCAGTCGATCAGCAAACTCTGAACATTCAGCGACGTTTGTCGTTGCTTCAATCACTTGTTGAGTTTTGGGATTTAAAATTGCGATCGCATTCTCATGACGCGCTACCAAAACTTCATCTTTGGTCATCACCAAATCAGGTTCAATATAATCAGCACCCAAGGCGATCGCTAACTCATACGCTTCCAGAGTATGTTCCGGACGATAACCACTCGCACCTCGGTGAGCAATAATCAGGGGACGGGATAAACGTTTACGCATTCAAAATTCCCAATAGAATAACCCTACTAATAAATAAAATTCTCTACCCTCACCGCCTCTCTCCCTCAATCGTAATACACTAACCTACTTCCCAATCAATAGTGATGACTAAGATTTTAGTAATTGAAGATGAACAAGCAATCCGACTTAACCTCCTCAAACTTTTGAGTGCAGAAGGGTTTGAAACCCTGGGTGCTGACAATGGTGACTATGGGGTTGAACTCGCTCAAAATGAGAAACCCGATTTAATTATTTGTGATATTTTGATGCCTGGATTAGATGGCTATGGTGTTTTGATAGCTCTCCAACAGGATCTGATTACTGCCACAATTCCCTTTATTTTTCTCACGGCTAACGTTGATTGCTCTGATGTTCGTCATGGCATGAAATTAGGGGCGGATGATTACCTAACAAAACCCTTTACCAAAGCCGAACTGCTAGAGACAATTACCGTTCGATTGCAAAAACAGATGTTACTGAGAGAGCGATACAATCTCGAACTCAAGCGCACAGAAGCCCTGATGGAGTACCTACTCCGTTATGATCGTTTAACGAACCTTCCTAATCGTTTCTTATTACAAGAACGGTTCAATCAGCTTGTAGAAAAAACTGATACTACTTCTCAACAGATTGCAATTTTGTCTCTCGGTTTAGAGCAAATTAATCAACTCAATCATACCCTAGGACCTGCTAGTGGAGATGTGTTACTTCAGGCTGTAGCAGAACGTCTACTAAGTCGAGTCGGAACGCAGAATACTGTTACTCAAGTTAGTGGTGATCAATTTGTGATTCTTCTGGCTAAAACTGAACGGCAAGAGATTGCAAAAATGGCTAAAACTCTCCTTGATGCCTTCTCTTTCCCCTTTCATTTGGGCACTCATGAAATCTTACTCACCGCTAAAATTGGTATCGCCGTATTCGGATATGATGGTCGAGATTTAAATACCTTAATTAAACACGCCAGTGCTGCGAGAGAAGAAACCAAACAACCGGGAAAACAACCTTATCAATTTTATATCTCTGCGATCGGTGCTAAATCTGAAGATGCACTATTACTAGAAATGCAACTACGTCAAGCATTAGAACGGCAAGAATTCCAACTTTATTATCAGCCAAAAGTTAATTTACTCACCGGACAAATTGAAGGGGCAGAAGCATTAGTACGTTGGTTGCATCCAGAACGGGGTTTAGTTTCTCCAGCGGAATTTATCCCCCTCGCCGAGAAAACAGGTTTAATTTTACCGTTGGGAGAATGGGTATTAAGGGCAGCTTGTAAACAAGTACGAGTGTGGCAAGAGGCAGGTTTCCCCCCCTTACGAGTCGCTGTCAATTTATCGGGACATCAGTTTAATCAACCTAATTTAGCCCCTTTAGTAATGAAAATTCTTAATGAAACTGGACTTGATCCAAGTTGCTTAGAATTAGAACTGACTGAAAGTACACTGATGAAAAATCCCCAAGCCGCGATCGCTACCTTACATGAGTTAAAATCTTTTGGTATTCGCATCTCCATTGATGATTTTGGGACGGGTTATTCATCGTTAAGTTATTTAACCCAATTTCCTTTTGATGTTTTGAAGATTGACCGCTCGTTTGTTTGCCAATTGGTAGAAGATGATAAAAATACGGCGATTACAACAGCAATTCTACAAATGGCCCGCAGTTTAAATCTGAAGGTGGTAGCAGAAGGGGTTGAAACTCCTGGTCAACTGGCGTTTTTACAAGGGCAGCAATGTGATGAAATTCAAGGCTATTGGTTTAGCCCTCCCCTATCAGCCGATACCTTTAAAGAGTTTCTCAGTACTGGTAAACGTTTACCGCTGTCGAATTCTGAATTATAAGGAAGAGGGGGGATGGGGGAGGGGGAGA
>DNGI01000032.1:0-5774 GCA_003486645.1 Cyanobacteria bacterium UBA11370
TTGTTGCGAGTGGTGCAAGATCTGAATTTTAACGGACTTAAGCTATGGTAGCTGAGAATTTATTCTCTGGCAGTTATTGCAATGGCTGCAAGATCTCAGCTTACCAACTTGGAAGGCGATCGCTATTTCCATCAAACGTTTTGAAGCCCCTCATTAAATCTGAAGGGATTGAGCATTATCCGTAGACGCTGCTAACTCCTCTAACCGTTCCTGCTGGTCTTGAGTAATGCAAGATTGAATTAGTGACTCCAAATCTCCTTCAAGTACTGGGTTCAGAGAATAGTTCTGACCCAAACGATGATCCGTGACCCGATTGTCTTTATAATTATACGTGCGGATTTTCTCAGACCGCGAACCCGTCCCCACTTGAGAGCGGCGCATTGAAGTCACAGCGTCTTGCTGCTCCTGAAGCTTCATCTCATAAAGTTTAGCTCGGAGGATCTGCATCGCCCGTTCCCGGTTTTGCAATTGTGATCGCTCTTCGGTACAGAATACCCGAATTCCTGTCGGTTTATGGAACAAGTCAACCGCCGTTTCTACTTTGTTGACATTTTGTCCACCTGCACCACCGGAACGCGCGGTAGTTAGTTCGATATCCTTGGGGTCAATCTGGACTTCCACCTCATCCACTTCCGGCATGACTGCCACAGTTGCGGTTGAAGTGTGAACCCGTCCTCCCGCCTCGGTTACGGGAACCCGTTGCACCCGATGCACACCCGCTTCAAACTTCAGCTTACTGTAAACCTGGTCGCCCTGAATTTCCAGAATCGCCTCTTTAAAGCCGCCCATATCGGCTAGCGACTCACTCAATAATTTGACTCGCCACTTCTGACTTTCAGCATAGCGCGAGTACATCCGTACCAAATCCCCCGCCCAGATACTGGCTTCATCACCACCCGTACCTGCCCGAATTTCCAACATGATGTTCTTATCATCATTCGGGTCACGGGGCAAGAGTAAAATTTTGAGACGGGTTTCCAGTTCTTCTAGCTTGGCTTGTAATTCTTCAACTTCCAGCGCTGCCATTGCTTGCATTTCTGGATCGCTACTAGCTTCTTTGAGGACTTGTCGCGCCCCCGCCAATTCGTCTTGAGATTCCTTCCAAGTATCATAGGTTTGCACCACTTCCTCCAAGGAAGAACGAGCTTTTGCCACCCGTTGCATCTCACTCGGATCGGTGGCGATATCTGGATCAGCCAGACGGCGCGTTAATTCATGAAAGGTTTGCTCAACAGATTTTAGTTTATCTAGCAGATAAGTTTCAGCCATGACTCGTGCGATCGCTCCCTCGAAATAGCAAAAGAAAGTGTGAAGTTTCAAGTATTGAGTTAATTTAAAACTCAAAACTCAAAACTCAAAACTCAAAACTTTTAAACTTCTTGGCTATTTCTCTTTTGCTTCAGGCTTAGTAGCTGCTGCACTGGAACTATCCATCATGCCGTACTTCCGCATAAAGCGCTCAACTCGACCTTCAGTGTCGATAATTTTCTGGGTTCCGGTGTAAAAGGGATGGTTGCCAGACCAAACATCGACATGAAGTTCCGGCTTAGTCGAACCAACCGTCATCACAACTTGTCCGTTGCAATAGACTTTGGCATCTGGATACCACTGGGGATGAATATCAGGTTTTGGCATGGTTACTCTTCAACCCTCTTTGGGTTTTCAACGTTCAATCCTAGAATTTGGTTTTTAGGGCTTCTCTCTATTATGACCGAGAAATTGGGTACAAGCCTCGCCCTAGAAGGGCGACTTTGGTCAAGAAATCTTTATCAATGAGAACCCATGCTTGTCAATGTGGGTTCATCTTAGATAGAGATTGGAACGCTGCGATCAACATCCTGAAAGTAGCCTTGAGTACGGTAGGGCATACCGGAACTTGGGTCATAGACCCGAACGCTTCAGGAGATTCGACCTCTACTCTGGCTGGAGTAATCCTGTCACAGCAAGTTGGGTCTGTGAACGAAGAATCCCCACGCCTTTAGGCTGGGGAGTGTCAAAATACTCTGGACAGTTTTTACTTGTCAGTGCCGCTTTTAGCAGAGGGGAGAGGCTTGCATTGCCAATGCCGTCGCCAAGATAGCGATCGCTTCTGCATGTTGACTACGACAGATTCTCAATTTCTTGAATCAGAAAAGGCAGATTAGGGTACATTGCCCTATTTGGATGCAAGGATATTGCCTTTAGCGATCGCGCTGGCTTCAATCCTAAATTTCGTTTCGATTAAAGGGTAAACAATTTAATCAAGAAGTGATTTGATAGATAATTGCTCATCTATTTTTTAACTTACTACTGATGAAGATTGACTCCCAGCGCGATTTTTGAATTTTTCCCACAAGTCAAATAACCGATCTAGAGCATCTCTTTCATCGACTGAATGAAAGAGAATGAGATTAGCCCATGATTGAGTAGTTTCTATTTTATATCGGGTTCTTATCCATGATAAAAACTCTTCAAATTCACAGTCTTTTTCGGCTTTTTGTAATCCGAGTTGATTTCTCGCTAGATCATATCCGTAATAAAAAGACTGAAAATCAAAAATTGAATACCTGCTCAAATACAGAGTGGGTCTTTTTTTTATTTCTGGTAAAAGGTCAGAAAAACTAATCATATTCCCTTTTCTCTCTATGATGTTGTTTCTAAAACTGTTCTTTGTTTAGTAGATTAAGCTGGTTGCCACGGATAACGACTAAATCTTGCAACCATTGGTCTATTTGCTTTCCTTCATGGTACAGGTTATCGAAAACTTTTTCTACTCCTTCTATGTTGATCGCAATCCCTTCATGGAATCCGATTGTGGCAATCTGCTGATTTATACCATCATCGTATATAAGTCCTTGTAATCCATGTGGAGAAAGAGTTTCAACTCTAATATGTCTGCCTTTAATTTTCTGTGATTTCAAGTATGATTTAATAGCCGCAGCACATTGCAAACAGTTTCCTATGTCGTATTGTTCGGTGATCGATCTAATTTCATCAATTTGAGTTTGGCTAATTTTACCTCCTTGATTGTTCATGTTTTTACACAGTTTATTTTTTATATAAATATTGCCTTTAGAAAGGGCGATCGCTTCTACACTTTGACTACAAGAGATTCTCAATTTATTGAATCAGAAAAGGCAGATCGATCTAGGTGGTGATATTCACAGAGCAGCAAAAGTACCTGTTGAAAAGGAAATCGCGGCTATAAAACCGAAGTCCGCGAAGGCGGACTGTCTTAAAACCCGCGAAGGCGGGTTTAGTTTGTATAGCCCCAGACTTCTAGTCTGTGGGCAATTTGCAACTTTGAGATGCTCTCCTTGTGCATCACTGTCATGATATCTTTAAAGGTAAGGCATTTCTGGGATTACTACTATGACATTGCCAGAGCTACAGCGAGCCATTTATCAATTATCTGTTGAAGAGCAATTCATTTTGCTGGAAACCCTAATTCAAGCGTTGAAAGTTAGACATCAGCCAAAATTGGAACGTCGTACCCTTATTAATCAGCTACGAGGTTGCCTAAAAAAACCAGGTCAGCCGACGCTAACTGATAGGGATATTGAGTTAATGCGAGAAGAACGCTTAGTGGAAAAGTACCTCAAGTGAGAGTTCTTCTAGATACAAACATTATTCTCGATTTTTTTCTGGAACGAGAGCCATTTTTTCAGCTAGTTAGTGAAGTTTTTGAGGCGATGGCTTGATTAAGGATCTAACAGTTTTTCTAGGATGGCGTAAATGTCTTTTTTGTCGCCCTCTTTACGTCTCCCTATCCCTACAACGACAACCACAACTTGATCTTGCTCAACTTTGTAAACAATGCGATAACGCTGTCCAACGGCTCGGATGCTGCGGAATCCTGATAGGTTATCTACAAGCGCTTTGCCTTGCTTCTCTGGTTCAATTTTGAGTTGATCGATCCGATCGCGCAGTTTCTCTTGTTCTCGTCTATCTTTCACTGCTGCCAACATTTCCAGTGCTAGCGGCGTAAGCTGGATGTGGTATTCGGTTGAATTTACTTCGTCGTTCATAACCCTAGCTTGGCTTTGGCATTTTCCCAGGAAATGGTTTTTCCTTGATCTGCTTGGGTGATGCTTTGGCGGAGTTTAGTAACGAATTCAATATCAGTGAGAATATCCAATGTTTCTAGCAGTTGAATCAGATGGGTGTAGCTCATTGCTGCCATGACGGGAACCCCATCTTGAGTGATGATAATTGGCTCATCAGTGAGTTCCTTGGGTAGGTTGGGAAGCTGCTGCTGTGCTTGGGCAATGGTGAGTCGTTTGGACATGGCTGTAAGTAAACCAATGAGTAATTTTAATTTAGCACCTCTACTTCCTATTGCCTAATTTTCAGATATTTGTCTGTGGGATGCTTGGCATAGAGATAAACCCAGAGATTGGTATCTATTAGTACTTTATCGGTCATAAAGTTCGTCCCGATTAAACCGATAGTTTACGGGGAGGGCAAAGTTATGTTTCTCAACTAACTGGAAGAATCGTTCCCGCCTGGTTTCAATCTCATCCGTGTCTAAAATAATCACTTTGAAACGCTTGCCTTCTAGAGTCGGGCTAAGTCGTTCACTCAAGATGAGGCTACCATTTTGATATATCGCTTGTGAAATTTTATACATTTTATGTATCTTATTGTCGGTTATTCTGTTGGAGTTTGTTGCCCTTTTAATTCAGCCCAAATATCATCTACGCTGACTGTATCTAGCCATTGGTGACGCTCTCTGGTGTAATCGCCTTTTCCAGAATCAAATTGTTTGATAAACCGCACAGCATCGACATAACCCAATGCCGCAATTAGTGCTTCAAAGCCTTTTTGGTATATTTGTACTGGGGTCATTCTTGTTCTCCTTCTATGATAATAAGTGTATCTCCTTGTGTGTTTTATTTTGTAGTGCCAATTCCGTCGCACAAATCCCTGTCACTTTCATTCACATTAGAGTTGGTTTTCAAGTAGTCACCTATTTTATAGCAACTGCGGACTAGCAAATCATCTAAGTCGAAATTCCATAAGGTCACTCTCTCAGAACTAACAGCAGCCAGAACTTTTCCGTCCGGGCTGAAACTTACTTTATCGACTGAACTGTCATTAAGCTTAAAGGTTTTAAGCAACGTACCATCAAGGTTCCAAAGCTTGACGGTTTTATCAAGACTTCCGGATGCTAACAAGTAACCGTCTGGACTGAAATTCACACTATTGACTGCACTTTGATGACCACGAAATTCTTTTAATTGAGAACCATCAAGATTCCAGAGCCGCACAATTTGATCATAACCAGCCGAAGCTAACAACTTCCCATCTGGACTGAAGCGAACGTCACTGACAAAATTAGGATGGTTAAGGGTTTTTAGTAACTCACCATTAAGATGCCAAAGTTTGACCGTTTTGTCAAAACTTGCCGAAGCCAATATTTTCCCATCTGGGCTGAAGACTACGCTAGACACAAGACTCGTATGTCCATCTCCATAAAGCGAAGTTCTCACATTACCATCGGGCTTAAACCAGGTTCGTCCATTCTTTAAGAAAAGTTCTAGTAAATTACCATCAGAATCCCAACTAAATGTCGGCAGGGGTCGCCCGTTAACCCTACGGGTATAACGGGTGGGGAATGCCGACCAACAATAAATTGAGCGTAGCGAATCATTATAATTCTGGAGTTGCTTGCTGTTCAACATATTTCTTAAGCTGCTCGACAGTTACTCCACCACAGCTACAGCCTATTTCAGGTTTATGAAGTACAGTATATCCAAGCCAGATCCCCGACTTCTTGGAGAAGTCGGGGATCT
>DNGI01000032.1:6021-6508 GCA_003486645.1 Cyanobacteria bacterium UBA11370
TCACTCACCTGAAAAGCGCTGTAGCAACAAAATAAGAGCCAGTCCAGAACACAGGTTTTCTGTAGATTCTGTCTAAGTACTCGCCGAATTCCTTGCGGATAAGGCGGCTAGAAACTGTTTTGAGATTGGCAATAAACTTGCTTAGTTCTACTTGAGGATGATAGCGAACCAGTAAGTGTACGTGGTCATCCTCTCCGTTGAACTCCACGAGCGTTGTCTCCCACTTTGAGCAAGCTTCATCAAAGATGGTGGCTAGTCGCTCATGAATAGCTTTATTGATAACTTTCTTGCGGTACTTGGTTACAAAAACGATATGAGCGGTAAGCGAGTATACAGACCTAAAACCTTTGTCATAAGTGGTTGTCATAGCTGGCGGCAAGCTGTAAAACCCACATTCCGCAGATATTAAAGCCGATTTAATGCGAAGTGAATTTCTCTACATTCAATCTCCAAATGATTACTAGGTAATCATTTGGAGATTTTTTAA
>DNGI01000266.1 GCA_003486645.1 Cyanobacteria bacterium UBA11370
GATTTTGCTTTTAAACGAATCTTTGGTTCAGAACAAAACAAAGACATTCTGATCAGTTTCCTTAATGGTATCCTCTACGAAGGCAACTCTGTTATTGAAGATTTAGATATCCTCAATCCTTATCAAGCTCCCAGAATTAGAGGAGTTAAAGACACTTACTTAGATGTCAAAGCCATCCTTAATAATGAACAAACCGTTATTATTGAAATGCAGGTGTTAAATCTAGAAGGATTTGAAAAGCGGATTCTCTATAACGCGGCAAAAGCCTATTCCATGCAACTGGAAATTGGACAAAAATACACACTTTTAAATCCTGTAATTGCCTTAACTATTACTGACTTTGAAATGTTTCCAAATTTTGAGAAAGCAATTTCTCGATTTATCCTTAAAGAGCGAGAGTTTTTAATCGATTATCCGATATACGATTTAGAGTTAGTGTTTGTCGAATTACCGAAATTTGCTAAAGAAATAGAGGACGTAGAAACACTCACAGAGCAATGGATATATTTTCTGAACAGTGCAGCGAACGTGAAGGAAGTTCCAGAAAAGATGGGGAGAGTACCGGAAATAAGAAAAGCGTTTGAAGTGGCAAACATAGCAACGCTGAGTCGAGAGGAATTAGAAGAATTAGAGCAGAAAGAAATTTACATAATGGATCAACGGAATGCAATTAAAAGAGCTGAAAGACTAGCAGCAGAAAGAGCAGGAAGAGAAGCTTTAGCACAAGGATTACAGCAGGGTTCAGAACAAAAAGCTCTAGAAATTGCAACGAGACTTCTCGATCTATTAGATGAAGCAACTATCAGTCAAATCACAGGATTGAGTTTGGAAGACGTGCAACGGTTGAAGCAGGGAAGATAGGATTTTGGGTAAAGTTTTATTCAACTTGAGGGGAAGAGGGAAAGGGAGAGGGAGAGAGGGAGAGAGGGGGAGAGGGAGAAACTATTATGTTTTTTGAATGTAAGTTGAGATTAGTATATTTATTAGACTTCTAAACATTTAAAATTGTTGCCAGGTTAAGAATAAATCCAGGTAATACACATTCTCCTGATAAATTAGGTGGGGTATCTGGAGAAAAAGTTATCGTTTCTACATCTCCATTAGAGCGGGAAATTTCCACTAGGGGAGTTTTCGGATCGATTAACCAACCCAATTGCAAACCATTAGCAATGTATTCCCGCATTTTAGCTTGGAGTTGGCTCAAACTATCACTTTCCGAACGCAATTCAATAATAAAGTCTGGACATAAGGGAGGAAATCTCCGCCGATTTTCCGGAGATAAGGCTTCCCATCTTTCCCGACTTACCCAAGAAACATCTGACCCTCGCTGAGAACCATTAGGTAATATAAAAATAGTAGAGGAGTCAAAAACAAATCCTAATTGCGTTTGGCGATTCCAAATCACCAAATCGGCGGTTAAACCTGAGTTTCTAATGCCACTTTCTCCACCTGTTGGGGACATAATAATTAATTCTCCTTCAGCGGTTAGTTCAATACGCCATTCTTCATTTGCCATGCACAAATCATAGAATTGCTCATTGGTAAGAGCTAGGGTTGGGGGAACATTTAGGATGATAGTTTCCATGGTTGATTAGGGGAAATGATTTGTCTCAGGGTGAGTTTTAGTTTAGTTTAGTTTAGGCGATCGCACTGTTAATACATCGATTCTTACTCTATTTACTTATTGAAATAAACGTTTTGAGCGAAGCTGCTGCCTCTTCGGGTTTTCCTGATGAAGGAAACAGTAAAACACTCTTGATTTTGGGATTATTAATCAGTTCTTTTAAGCGAGACAATTGTTTATCTGAAATGGCAACTCCCGCATAATTTTCGGCATAACTTAGCTCTTCCTTAAAATTAGCATCGTTATAGGTTTGAATAAAAACTCGATCCACATTCCAATTTTGCCAATCTGCCGCAAAATAGCGTTTACTCCAATAAGGATTATGATGGCAAAGGTCAAAACTAACGGCTGGATTTGCTTTCTTTATGTCAGCTCTCATTTGCTTTACAAAATTAGTTAAGCGGGCGGTGCGATCAACTTTGCCGGGTAATTCAGCGTGATAACCCAAATAATCATCCCACTGAACGGCATCAATTTTAGGATATTTTTTGACAAACTCTACTGATATTTTCCGGAAAAAGTTTGCCACTTCTGCAACTTCCATATCGAGTACATAGTGATCAATACCAGCATAGGTTTTATCCACCCCAGGCACAATCCATCGTTTAGTAATTGCCTCATCAAAAATTGGGCTATTTTCATCAAGTTTAATCCCTTTTTCAAAATAGGCGTGAACTTGCATTCCCTGCTTGTGCGCCTCATCAATTAACCAATTTAACCATTGCTCTTGAAATTGGTTAGGACAACTTTTATATCCGAATGTTTGTTGCATCACCTCACTGTTATACATCGTGCAACCATTCCCCCACACTCCTTGAATAATTGTATTAATTCCTTGTTGGCGATAATAACGAACTCGTGAGCGAATTGTTTGTTCGTTAGCATTATTCGTTGCTTGATACCGACTTAAATAAATGCCTCTAATTTCCTTTTTCTCCCAAGGTGTTTGAGGTGATGGTGATTTCTTGGGAGTTACGGGTAAGGGTGAAACTTGTGGATTGATGGTCGGTGTCACAGTCGGACTAACTTGGGGAACAGGCGAATTGGCAACAGCTAAACTCGGTGTTGGTGCTGGCGGCAAATTAGGAGTGCTTGGTTGTTGATTAATAGGAATAGTTGGTTGTTGATTATTTTGTTGATTATTCTGGAAAAATTGGCTGACATCTAGCTGATCTAAATGCATAAATCCCCAATAACCAACACCTAACAAAACTAGGATTAATGAAAATGGAATACTCGCACATCCACATCCATTGTTTTCTTTTTTAGGTGGCATGGTAACAACGCGTGATTATTCAACGATGATAGCAATTCTGTTTACTTGATAGGAGCTTACCTGTCGTCTAGCCATCAGCAGTCAGCTATCAGCAATCCGTACAATATGAATTGCGGAACTTGGGTGAGTGGCAAGAAGTCAGAATTTAGGAGTCACGAGTCAGAAGGGGAAATACAATGTGTAACGTTTAGCCATTTAACTTTACATACGAGTGTAATGCGTTAGCTTATCTCTGTACTTGTTGTTACATTTTTTGTAACTGAACTATCAATAGGCTAAATTTAGTTTAAATTATCCCCAAATGGGGTTTTGTAAATAAATTCATTAAAACCGATGCTGAAACTCACTCGAATTTTAGGCGTTACAGCCCTAACCTTGAGCCTCTTGTCTTTTCCTACCCAAGCATGGGCTAAAGCGAAAATTCAAATGGCTATCCTTTTAGATTCTAGCAATAGCATGGATGGATTGATTGACCAAGCTCGGACTCAAATTTGGCAAATTGTTAATTATTTAACTCAAGTCACTAAAGATGGCGAAGTCCCCGAATTAGAAGTGGCTCTCTACCATTATGGTAACGATAGTTTACCCTCCTCGGAAGGTTTTGTCAGACTTTTAACGGGATTTACGCCTGAATTAGATGTCGTCTCGGAAAAACTATTTAGTATCAAAACCAATGGTGGTCAAGAATATGCAGGTTGGGCAATTCGTTCCGCTATGCAACAATTAAACTGGAGTCAAGATAAAGCCGATTTTCGGGTTATTATTATTGCTGGGAATGAACCCTTCGATCAAGGCCCAATCGTTTGGAGAGAAGCTGTCAATCTTGCTGTTGATGAAGATATTCTCGTTAATACAATCTACTGTGGTTCAGCGGAAAGTGACGAGCGACAACTTTGGGCATCAGGTGCTGCTTTAGCGCAAGGGAGTCACTTCAATATTAACCAAAACGAAGAAGTTGTGTTTATTGAGTCTCCGTATGATCAAGAAATTACTACTTGGAATGCTTTACTCAATGAAACTTACATTCCCTATGGTACAGAAGGAGAAATAGGGCAACAACGTCAGGCTATTGAAGATAGTAATGCTGGCACACGTGGCTTTGCGCGAGGTGCATCTAAAGCGTCTGAATATTATAATAATGCTTCTTGGGATTTAATTGATGCTCTTGATGAAGGAGTAGTAGCTATTGAGGATTTATCCGATCAGGATCTACCGGAAGTTATGCAGAGTATGACTTTAGCCCAAAGGCAAGAGTATATAGAAACTAAGAAAAATGAAAGAGAAAGAATTCAAGAAATGATCCGTGACTTATATCAAAAGCGTACTGAATATATTGAACAACAGCGCCAAGCTAGTGCCAATAGCAGCGAAAATACTCTCGATTCTGTTATTATTCAAAGCCTCCGCCAGCAATTAGCAGATAAAGGATTTAAGTTTCAGTAGTTTATTGGTCATTGGTCATTAGTCATTGGTCATTAGTCAAATCCCTAATCCAACTCTCGTCGTCCTTCCAAAGCCCGTGCTAAAGTTACTTCATCGGCATATTCCAAATCTCCACCCATAGGTAAACCAAATGCAATTCGAGTGACTTTAGTAAACGGCTTAAGTAATTGACCAATATACAGTGTGGTTGTCTCTCCTTCTACACTCGGACTAATTGCCATAATGACTTCTTTAATCGTTCCTTGACTAACCCGACGCACTAATTGTTGAATATGCAATTGATCAGGACCAATTCCTTCCATTGGGGAAATGACACCCCCCAAAACGTGATATTTTCCGTGATACTCGCGGGTTTTTTCTAAGGCAATTACGTCACGGGAATCTGCGACCACACAGATGGTACTATTATCTCGATTGGAGTTACGGCAAATTTCACATACGGGTTCAGCCGAAAGGTGAAAGCAGGTTTGACATAACCCAACTTGTTTTTTCGCCTCCACTAAGGCTTGAGCGAGGGCTTTGACTTCTTCCTCAGAGCGTTTGATAATATGTAGAGCCAGCCGTTGGGCGGTTTTAGGGCCAACTCCCGGTAAATGTTGCAATTGCTCGATCAGACGTGCAAGGGGGCGTGTGTAAACCGTGGTTTTCTCTCCAAAGGTTATTCTCCATCAATTATGATGGCACTTTGATCGAGTAATGTGTGAAGCGTTAGTAAATTTTGTTGAGTAAGGGTGTGCGCTAGTGGTTTGCGATCGCACCTCCTCAGCTTCTGATCTTTTGTGTTGGGGCGATGAGGATCAATTTCAGGGATAAGGCGATCGCTTCTCGGTTTAGGTTTTCTATTCTCAATTAGACTCGCTGAAACTAAGGAAAGAAAGCTAGAGATAAAGCCTGTTCTAACTAAAATCCAAAATGGTATAAACTTCTCATTGAGTCGTCTTTAGACGACTTTAGCTATTAGGCAGTGGTTTTAACCACTGACGGATTGGTGCAAGTGGTGGAAGATAAGAATTACAGTTCAGAACTTACGCAAACTGCTCATTTAAACGCTAATCTAGGAGTAGGATGGGTACTGCTTACTTTGAATCCAATACTAGCTCATCGCGGTGGAGAACAGGTACTTGCCACACCCCAAGGTATGCCATCATCCGGTACAGCCCAAGTACTTGTGTCAGATGTACACTGAATAACAGCTTTCGACCCTCGTTGGACTTTCAGCAGATCCCCAAAATAAAGATTTTCATCCTTCCTTGCTAGGCGGTAGTTTGATGTTCCTTGCTTGAGTTCCACTGTACCTCTAGCTTCGATCAGTCGAGCGATAACAGCCGAAGAGTTTCTTTGGGCTAGTAAAGTCCCACCGTTTAAGGTTGCTAACATTAGGGTCAGCATGATGGGAATGGAGGCTCTAGATTTCATAGTCAATCTCCTTGGGTTTTCAATCGTTGACGCGCTATAGCCAACCAGTTATCTTCTTCTGGTATTTCCTGATTGGCGTATCGAAGACATTGTTCCCACTCTTGACGTGCTTGTTGCCTAACCTTAGCCTGTTCCGATTTTTCCCATGCCTGTGCTAGTAGACAATGAGCTGTCGCTGGTTGTTCTTTGAAGAGACTTGTTGCTCTTATAAGGGGAATCTCAGCCTCAGAATAGCGTTCTTGCTTCACCCGTATCCAACCCATATAAGTGAGTAGAATGTATTGTTTTTTTGGATCATACTCAGTTCCCCCTAAACCGAGAGAGAGCCAGCGAAAGGCATTGGCATAGTCATTATTAAAAAGGTAGAAACGAGCCAATTTTTCGAGGATTTTGTATTGTTGTTCGTTGATTTTATAACTTTGATCGACTTTACCTTCTTGTATTTCCTTCCTTTTTTCTCGTTCACGTTCTAAGGCTTTCCAAAGCCATTTATCAGCTTTACTATAGTCATTCTGTTCAAGATACAAATTGGCGAGGTCTCCTGCTACTACAATAGCCATTTGGGGGTCTTTCACCGCAGTTTTGTAGCTAGCAAGGGCTTTATCAAAATCCTGTGTTTCTGCATAAATTTTTCCTAATTTATAGTGAGCGTTCGTATTATCCGGGTTGAGATTTATGGCTAAGTTATAGTTATCCTCAGCAGTAGCTAATTGTTGAGCATAAGCTTTATCTCCAACAGATGTGTAGATATTAGATATGAAGGCTAAATTAAGCCGAGTACATAAGAAAACTAAGAACAGAACAAAGGATAAACCAACAATCAATTCGTCCCACCAACGCTTATCAAATCCCCAAAACTGCAAAAAATCCTTAATGATTTCATGTCCGGGTTTCGTCAATGCTCCTCCAGCGGATAGTAGTGTGGCAAGAGTTGAGAGAACCAGAACAATGGAGCCTAATTGATTGGGATCACCACCAGAAAATCGTGTAGCAATGTCTCCGATTAGGGTTAAGGAAATGGCATTGAATAAAATAGATAAGAAAATCCACAATGGATCTAAGCTATCGTACCAATGTTTTGGTGTATTCGGAGCTAAGAGCCACCACCACTCTCTTTCTGGACCCTTAATAATATCTCGCAAGTGAGCCAACCCAATCACGCAGTTAATCAGTTTAGCTTGTTCTTTGAGGCTGGTGTCTAATTTCTTAACTGTTGCGATTGAACTCGCCAAATCATCAGGCTGGGTATTTTCAATAATTGCTGCTTGAACGATATCGCGAGTAACAAGAACTTTTAAAATTTCTTGGGCTAAAACTTGTTCATCTTCTTCTGATAACTTCTTACCCCTCTTCTCAAGTTTATCTTTATACGTATTAAGTTTACTTGTAAGGCTATTGATTGCCTCCTCATACTTTTGAATAGCTTGGTCTAAGCGAGTATCAGCCATTTGTTTAAAACCAAACCCATCAAATCCAGTATAGGAAAAATAAAAAACGCTCTCTGGTTAGAGAGCGCATTTTATTTATTTACTATGTAGAGACGTTCCATGGAACGTCTCTAGATGGGGTTAATTCTTAACCATTGATAACGGGAGCAGTCAGAGCAACGGGAGTCGCTTCACCAGCAGCCAAATCGAGGGGGAAGTTGTGAGCATTCCGTTCGTGCATCACTTCAAATCCCAAGTTAGCGCGGTTGAGAACATCAGCCCAGGTATTGACCACACGACCACTAGAATCTAGGATCGATTGGTTGAAGTTAAACCCATTGAGGTTAAACGCCATCGTGCTGATACCCAGCGCGGTGAACCAGATCCCAATCACAGG
>DNGI01000370.1:0-824 GCA_003486645.1 Cyanobacteria bacterium UBA11370
TCCCCATCTCCCCCTCTCCCCATGAATCTAAATCCCCTCACCAACCGTCAAACGATCTGAATTTATCTGGATGCGGTATTGTTGTCAAAACTTTTAGGAATGTGATTCATGTTGCTCGATCCTAGGCTATTAGTGCTGTTGGCGGCTGGTTCTCTTACGACGATGGCAGGGGGAGTCGTTGCCCCAGTTCTACCAGAAATGGTACAGCAGTTGCACCTCAATCCGGCGTTTGCAGGGAATTTGGTGAGTATGCACTGCTTGACAATTGCGCTATTTAGTCCTCCACTGGGAATCTTAGCCGATCGCATAGGTCGCTTGCGGGTACTCATTCCATCCTTAATACTCTATGCTCTATTTGGTACGGCAGGGGCTTTGATGCACGAATTAGTACCTCTTTTAGTTGTGCGGGGATTGCTGGGTGCAGCGAGTGGGGGGATTGCAGCGGCGAGTCTGGGATTGTTGGGAAGTCTGTATGAAGGGGAAGCGCGATCGCAAGCGTTGGGTTATGCGACGAGTACCCTAACAATTACCGGAATTGCGTTTCCTTTATTGGGTGGTTGGGTGGGTTCAACTCATTGGCAATTTGCCTTCTATCTTTACGGGTTGGGGTTGCCGTTGGCGTTATTAGCGGGATTGATTTTGAAGGATAATCAACCGCTTCAAGCCAAGGCGATGGGGACAGATTCGGGTAGTAAACTCAAAAGTATTTTAGGGCATCCTCATACCCTGCGATTGTTACTAACTCTTGGACTAGCTTCAGTTTCTATGTATGCTGTGGTAATTTATGCGCCGCTTTATCTCAAAGCCACGATTCAAGCGAGTGC
>DNGI01000370.1:1058-1231 GCA_003486645.1 Cyanobacteria bacterium UBA11370
AAAGCCACGATTCAAGCGAGTGCCATTGTGAATGGTATTGTTCTGGCATCACGGGCAATTGGTGCAGCGATTATATCGGCATTTGGGGCAAAATGGCTGGCTAAACGTTTAGGTGCAGCGCCTGCTACAGCGATTGGTTTTGGATTGATGGCGTTGACGTTAACAACAATTCC
>DNGI01000370.1:1462-1813 GCA_003486645.1 Cyanobacteria bacterium UBA11370
CATCAACTCAGTTGGATTCTGGTAACTGCTGTATTCTTTGGGGTTGGATTTGGGCTGGTGTTACCTACTCTTTACAGTACTTTAGCTAATTTAGCACCTTCAGATTTTAGGTCAAGTGTGTTAGCGGCGGGAACGGGGGCGGGTTTTTTAGGGCAATTTATTTCTCCAATCTTGTTAGGTCCAGTTCTAGGTTATAGCGGATTGGAAGGTGTATTTTATGCCGCCGCCATAGTTGCTTTAGTAGCAGGACTTTTGTTATTTGCACCCAAGGGATAAGTTAAGCTGCCTGTGCTTTTCAATTACTTATTGAGATAGATGGAGATGGGGAGAGGGGAAGAGAGGGAGAGGGGG
>DNGI01000370.1:2044-2201 GCA_003486645.1 Cyanobacteria bacterium UBA11370
GAGGGGGAGATAGGGGGAGGGGGTGAGGGTTTAACCATTTATATCATGTTTGGTTAATTACTTCGTTATCACCTTTCATATTATATTGGGGAGCATTGGTAATCTATCCAAGAGTTAAAAAGTGGCAATCAGCCATTAGCGATTAGCCATTAGCCAT
>DNGI01000370.1:2463-9636 GCA_003486645.1 Cyanobacteria bacterium UBA11370
TTAGCCATTAGCCATTAGCCATCAGCCATTAGTCGTTTGGTATAACTTTGGAAAAGATGGTGTGAAGAGTATTTAAACGTTCATGACAAAGGAAATTCAGATTCAATCGCTTGGCTTTGCTGTGAATGCTAGCTTGGGAGGCGATCGCCAACAGATTCAACCCGATACGATCAATCTCTGTAAATCATTGATTGATCAGCAAGGTTATTGCCTAATCCAAGGATTGCCCGATGATTTCGATGTTAATGAATTTTTCGGTAACTTTGGTCATTTCATCGCCCAATATGATGGGGAATACGCCTATTCAGTAAAATCTACTCCTCAACTTCAGAATTACTCAGATTCTAAAAGTACTAATTGCCTAAAACCTCACACGGATGGTTCAGACTATAATGTACCTCCTCATTTATTAGCACTGCTGTGTTTGCAACCTGCAACCTGTGGGGGAGGACAAACATTACTTGCTGATGGCTATCAGTTTATTGCTTCACTCGATAGTGATACTTATGCAGAAATTGGGACAAGAATTTATCAATTTAAATCGAAAAAAGGTATTCACGCCTACCGCGATTATCATGTTGAAAGTCCTATCCTAGACGAGATACCCGGTGTGAACCGTTCAATTTTACGATTCAGTCATAATTTATTGCTATATGGAGATTATTCTGTACCGATTAAGGGTGCTGTGATTGAAGCCGATGAGTTTACGAAAAACTTATGCGATCGCCTAATGGAGTTTTTTGATTGGCATCATACTTCCATCTTACTCAACCGCCATGATTTACTGATTTGGGATAACTGGCGTATGGTTCACTCTCGGAGGAAGTATCAGGATTGCGATCGGCATCTTTTACGGTATTGGCTTGGTTAAGTAACCATTTTTGCCAAAAGGAAGATACGAAATTTTACAGCAGAATTCAGGAACCAGGAAGAGAAGAGGTTTTATTTATAGATTGCTTTCCTGAGTTTTATATCTCATTAAAATCGGAACCCTAAAATATTCCAATAATTGAGAAATCCCATAAAACCCCAAGCCGCTAATGTAATCAAAGAGTAGCACAATCGCGCAAAAACTGACCAATATTGATATCTCCAAACCAATACGGCAAAGATTGGCAAACCCATAGTCAAGCTAGCCGATAACAAAGGAATCCAAAGTAATCCCATCACTATACGCGGCATCCCATAGACAAATTGGGATAGATCCATCACGGTTAACATTAAGATAAAACTAATTATAAAAACTAAATTTAATCCGCAAACTAAATTGGCTAAAGCTACCCAAAAATGAGTTATTGAATTGGAGTCTATTGCTAAAGTAAATAGGCATCTCAATAGTTGTTGACCCCAAAAATTTTTAAATATATCGACGAACCCAGCACTCCCTGGTATCAAGAATACTATGATACAAAATCCTAATAAACTGAGTTGAACGCTTTTAGTCTCATACCAAGCTAACTTTTCAAAGGCATATTTACCCAGAAATAAATGAGTAATCTGACCTCGATCATTTTCTCGGAATGCCACATTGGGAAACGTAATTCCTTGAAACGTCACAGGGGAACCCTCAAACTGTTTAAATAACATTGGTTCCACCTCGACCAAATGACTTTTTCCCAAAACTAACGTTCCATCTCTTTTCGTCGTTACTCGGAATTCAGATGTTGATAAGGGAGAATCGGGTAACAAAACAGTTAGTTTTTCAATACTGCGATGAGGATAGCGAATATATCGATAATTGCCTGTGAAAGAATGGGATTTATTTTGGCTGTGAGATATCAGAGGCTTTCCCACCAAACTAAAAGAATAAAACTCTCTCTCTTTCTCCCTCTCCCTATCTATTTTTAAATCCAATATTTCTTGAAAATCAACGTTTTCTGACTCTGGGTAGTAATGGTCAAGAAACTGGCTGATTAGTTCATTATGAAATGTTCCTTCATTATTATTATAGGACGAAAAAAAGCCAATTTTTTGCTTTGGCAATAGAAAAAGTCGGCTTTTAAATCCGGCAATATGCCCATCATGTTCAAGCGCCCGTAACCCATTCTCAAATCGCTCACAAAACCCATAGGTTTGACCCGGTAATTGGGGATGGTGAGTAAAATGTTGTTGGTGCATTTCTTGAACAGTATTCTCTTGCAAAATACGTTCATTTCCATAACGACCATTTTGTAAGTGAGCAATGGCAAAATGTGCCATATCAATTGCCGTTGTATTAAAGGCTCCAGATGGCATATCGTTAGTGTAAACAATGGGTAATTGCTGATAGCGATCGCGTTTATATTGATACCCAACCGCCATATCAGACATTAATTTAGGCTCCAGAAGAAAGCTACTATGCTTCATCCCCAAGGGTTGTAGGATGTTTTTATCAATATAGTCAGCGAAAGGAACCTGAGAAATAACTTCCACGAGATAGCCTGCTAAAGCAAACCCATGATTGCTATATCGTAGTATTTTTTCTGGAGGTAAGGTGCGGGGAGGTAAATGTTTAGTAAGATAGTCTTCTAACCGTTTAATTTTAGTTTGACTATGTGCTGCAATGCCAATAAAGCTTTCATCAATTCCGCTCGTATGAGTGAGTAAATTTGCCGTTGTAACAGGTTGAGGGTAATTGTTTTTTAATTGAAACTTTTGGAGGTAGTGATTGATATTTTCTTTTAAGTTAAGTTTTCCCTGTTCTACAAATTGCATAACGGCTGTCGCTGTCAATACCTTAGAGATAGAACCGACCCGAAAAACTGTCTTTTCAGGCATTACAGGAATTTGCTTTTCTAGGTCAGCATAGCCGTAGCCTTTGGCAAAAAATAGTTTACCATCTTTAACCAAAACAAAGACCGCACCAGGAATGTGTTGTGCTGGCATTTGTTCGGCAAAGAATTCATCTAAGAAAGCTTCGAGTTCTTGTGGATCAGTTGGACCAGTTTGAGATGATAATTTAGGAGGTAAGAGTGGCTTAGTTGAGGTTTGCTCAATTGGGGGATTGGTGATTGAATTTGCTGGTACTGGAGAGATAGGGGTCACTCTGAAGAATCCAAACAGCAAGATACTTAGAATTACCCCACCAATAACATGGAGGACTAGAAAACGTTGCCGATTCATCACTACCTATTCTGGTTATGGTCAAAATCGTTATTACTCCTAGGATACTATCAACAGTAAGGGTAAAGGATGAATAAGATGGAGGGTAGGAATTCTTTAGGGGGCGATCGCAAGTCCTTCAACAACTCAAGTCATATCAATCGTAGTACAATCAAACTATATTCCCTATCACAATACTCCTATGACTTCCACAATTAATCCACTTAAAGGAGAGCCAATAAAATAACCAATTGCCCAACATTGTTAAGAATAACACGGTAATCGTTAAACTATCCCCCACTGTATGAAAATTATAAATATCAGTATCCTCACCAGAACAAATAGTACTGCTCCAGAAGCAGGTCGATCGTGAGGATTATCTGACAAGCCAAATTATTGAGGAAAATTTTATGACTGCAACAGCACGATTGTCTAATGGATCTGAATTAGAAGAATTCAGGTCAGGCTTCCCCAATATTTGTGGTTCAGAAGCTCAAATTAATGCGGTAGTTAATCAGAATGAACCCGTATTCTTACCGAATACAAATCTCCGATTAGAAGATATTACAGCAGGATTTGCTTGCGCTCTTCATATGCACCAACCGACTATTCCTGGGGGAATAAATGGTGAAGTGATCTGCAATCTTCAATATATGTTTGAACATCCCAGCGTCGGAGATAATCATAATGCAGAGCCATTTACTTGGTGCTATAAACGCATGGGAGATTTTATTTCCCAACTCATTTCCGAAGGGTGTAATCCTCGAATTATGCTCGATTATTCGGGGAATTTGTTGTGGGGATTACGTCAAATGGGACGTGAGGATGTAATTAATAATCTCAAGCGAATTACTTGTGACCCTCAATATCAGCCTTATGTAGAATGGCTAGGGACAATGTGGAGTCATGCGGTTGTTCCGTCAACCCCCATTCCTGATATTAAACTCCATATTCAGGCGTGGCAGCATCATTTTGCTGCTATTTTTGGTTACGATGCGCTGAAGCGTGTTAAGGGTTTTTCGCCACCAGAAATGCACTTACCCAATCATCCAGATACTTTATATGAATACATTAAAGCCTTAAAAGAATGTGGCTATCGCTGGTTGATGGTACAAGAACATTCACTAGAAAATTTGGATGGTTCTGGGTTACAACATGACCAGAAATATATTCCCAATCGTTTAATTGCGCGTAATTCTTACGGGGAAATAATTAGTATTACAGCCTTAATTAAAACTCAGGGTTCGGATACAAAATTGGTCGGTCAAATGCAGCCTTATTTTGAAGCTAAAGGAAGGGGTAAGCAGAAAATTGGTAATTGTACAGTTCCCTCTCTCGTGACTCAAATTGCGGATGGAGAAAATGGGGGCGTAATGATGAATGAATTCCCCCGTGATTTCTTCCGAGTTTACTATGAACTGCGCGATGGAGGTGGGGGTAAAACAGGAGTTGTGCCGATGAATGGAACTGAATATTTGGAATTGATAGAAGCAGCAGGAATTACTCCTAATGATTATCCCGCTTGTCAAGCTATTAATCAACACAAAGTTTGGCAGAATGTTGACCCAAATCATGCAACACCGGAAGCAGTAGAACAGGCGATCGTACACTTAAAACAAACCGATCACACGTTCCACATGGATGGTGCTTCGTGGACAAATGATTTAAGTTGGGTCAAGGGATATGAAAATGTTTTAGAACCCATGAATCAGCTAAGTAGTGCATTTCATCAAAAGTATGATAGGTTATTGCAGCACGATCCTTCAGTTACTAATAGTTTTGAATATCAACAAGCTTTGCTGTACAATTTATTACTTCAGACAAGCTGTTTTCGCTATTGGGGACAAGGACTGTGGACTGATTATGCACGTGAACTTTATCAGAGGGGTGAAGCTTTGGTAAGAGTGTAGAATAGGTAACATAAAGGGCTACCTTTTTAAAAAGTCCAGTTCGGATAACTAAATGCCTCCCCTAACAGTCCCTAGTACCCTCCTCCTAGAGACACCGCTACCCCTAAAGCAGGATTAGTCACAATTGAGAGATTAACAATGGAAACCTCTATTAAAACAGCGATCGCAACCGCACAAACTCAAAACCGTTTTGTGAATAAGACTGAACTGCAAGCCACTTTCAGTTGGGTTCAGCAAGCTGAAGCACGTATAGAAGCAGCAGAATATTTGCACAAAAATTCTCAGTTACTCATTGATGCGGCTAGTCAATCTTTCTCCCTCCTTAAAAATAAGGTCGATTGTACTGAGAGTATCCGTTATTATCTACAGTTGATTCAATACTGTCTGATTGCGGATAGTACTGACCCGATAGATGAGTATTTAATAATCGGTTTGAATCAAATTAACGGGGACTCGAATCTATATTTGAGTTGTATGATGGAAGCTCTTAATTATATCCAATCCAATCAGGGTTTGACTGACGAAGCTGCTATTCAAGTTAACCGTTACATTGATTATGCGATCAACACACTGGTTCAATTCAGACAGAATCAAACTATAATTGACCCGACGAGTAATGGAAAACCTGAAAAAGAAAAAGTCTATGACCCTACGGTAAAACCATTTTGGCAGCAACTTATTGAGATTGGCGCACAGGTTCCCAAGGAGGAATGGGATAAATTTCCGAGGGATTTTGCCCGAAATTTTGAACATTATATGTATGGCGCACCCAAAGAGGAATGAAGTTTATAGTCTTGGATACATCGTATCTCCAGGCGCTTGCCGATCCTGGCGATGACTTGCATGAACGTGCTAAAACTATCACCGAAAGATTAGGCTTGTTTATGGCAGTTACTAGCGAAATGGTACTGGTTGAACTCCTCAATGGTTTCTCAAACAGGGGACAATATTTTCGTCAGATCGCCATCCAAATTACTGATGATTTGCGTCGCAATCCAAATGTAGAAACTATCCCACAGACCAGCCAACAATTCGAGAAAGCGCTGAGATTTTATCAGCAACGATCAGACAAAGGCTACGGCCTTACCGATTGTGCTTCCATGCTGATAATGCAGGAAAAGGGTATCCAGGATGTTCTCACCTTTGATAAACACTTTAAACAGGAAGGATTTAATGCCTTGCTCCGAGAAGATTAGAATCTAAATTAATAGAAGGCTGCCTATGAGTTTCACACTTAGTAAACGAAAAATTTTGTTTCCAATTGGTAAAGAGAATACTCTTGTGTAGGACAATAATGCAGTAGCGAAACCCTAAGCATTTGACGAGGTTAGTGTGACAGCATTTTTATTTGTAACCGACTTAGATAATACTCTGGTGGGCGATGACACCGCCCTTGCAGAACTCAATCAGCAGTTGAGTCAGCATCGTCAAGACTATGGAACAAAGATCGTTTATGCGACAGGGCGATCGCTATTTCTCTACCGAAAACTAACCACAGAAAAGTCCCTATTACAACCGGATGCGCTGATTACTTCAGTGGGAACAGAACTTTACTTCAACCCAACTGAAGATACCTTTGATCCTGAATGGGCACAAATCGTCTCCCAAGGATGGGATCGGGAACAAGTCATTGCAACAGCTTCCCATTTTGCTGATCTGATTCTCCAAGAGGATTCCGAACAGCGTCCTTTTAAAGTTAGCTATCATCTCACTGAACAAGCAGCGGTAGAAGTTTTGCCCCAACTAAAATCAGCCTTACAAGAACGGCAATTAAATGTCAAACTAGTTTATAGCACAGGCTTCGATCTGGATATTTTACCGCTGAAAGCTGATAAGGGTCTAGCCGTACAATTCTTACGGCAAAAATGGGGAATTGAGGTAAAACAAACGGTGGTTTGTGGTGATTCTGGGAATGATATTGCCCTGTTTAGCGTAGGAGAAGAACGAGGTATTATTGTCGGAAATGCCAGTTCTGAACTTTGGCAATGGTATCAGGCAAATCAAACAGATTATCGTTACCTAGCGGAAGCGCACTGTGCAGGTGGTATTCTAGAAGGCTTGCATCACTTTGGTTTTCTGAGTGATTAGTTGTTGGTTGTTAGTTGTTAGTTGTTGGTGGTATGGCGGTTCTCATACTCATGATGCCAAGTTACGGTCAAAGATAGTAGATAGGAAAGACTTG
>DNGI01000370.1:9873-16354 GCA_003486645.1 Cyanobacteria bacterium UBA11370
TACGTATGAATGCAACTTGGTATGAGGTACAAATTTCTAGATTTTAGGGAGTGGGGAAGAAAATTTAGTGTACCTCACCCATCTGAGAATTGCCATAAGACAAATAAAAAAAACAATTACGGACGAATAGCTAAGGAGTAATTGCTGATTGCGATAGAACAACGAACACCCAATAACTAACAACAAACAACCAACAACCAACGACAAACAACCAACAACCAACAACCAACAACCAACAACCAATGATTGGCTATCTTAAGGGTACAGTCGCCCACATTCAGAAAAGTACTGGAAATCGTGTTACTCTGATTTTAGAAGTGAATCAAATTGGATATGAAGTTCAAATTCCTCGGCGTTTGTCACAGGAGTTAGTTATAGACTCAAAAGAATTGGTACAAATTTTTACCCATCTACAAATTCGGGAAGATCAACAAGTCCTCTATGGCTTTGCGTCTGGGGCTGAACGGGATTTATTTCGACAGTTGGTGAGTGTGAGTGGAATTGGGGCACAATTGGCGATCGCATTGATTGATACTCTCGGACTTCCTAATTTAGTCCAAGCGATTGTTACGGGGAATATTCGGACTTTGGCGAAAACTCCAGGTGTTGGAAAAAAAACGGCTGAACGGATTGCATTGGAACTCAAAACTAAGCTGGCGGAATGGCGACAACAATCTGGAGTTACGACACCAACTTCTTCAACAGGGCCATCTCCCACAATTTTAGAAGATGTGGAGATGACGTTACTCGCTTTGGGGTATGAAAATAATGAAATTACCCAAGCTTTAAATGCGATTAGTGAAGATACATTACTGGCGAAAAACCCGAATGCAGAAGAGTGGATTAGAAGTGCGATCGCTTGGTTGAGTCAGTAATATCGAATATAGCAAAAAATTGACTTGTTTTAAGTCGTTTGTTTGTTAAAGATAGGTACGGGTCAGGTAAGAAATCAGTAGTTCAGGAGTTTAGGAGTTCATTGGTATAACTCATTAGAAAGAGATAAGTACCCCTCTTTAGGCAGAAGAAATAGCCATTTTCATTCCCTAGACTATATAAACAAATAGCAACACTTCAAAGACAAGGGAGTAGTACCATGTCAGATACAAGCAATCGAGGATTTGCCTCGATGGACGAGGAAAAGCAACGTGAAATTGCCAGTCAAGGTGGCAAAGCTGCCCACGAGAAGGGAACTGCCCACGAGTTTACTTCTGAAGAAGCTAGAGAAGCCGGTCGCAAAGGCGGCAAAGCTGCCCACGAGAAGGGAACTGCCCACGAGTTTACTTCTGAAGAAGCCAGAGAAGCCGGTCGCAAAGGCGGTAAAACCGTAAGCGAAGATAGGGAACACATGGCTGAAATTGGTCGTAAGGGTGGCAAGAAAAGCAACTCGGATGGATAACAAAGGGATTAGTTATTAGTGGTTAGTTGTTTGTTAAAAATTCAACTAACTAATAATAATTAACAACAAGTAAGGGGTGGAAACTGATTCATTTCAAACCTGGAATGAAACTGGTTTCCACCAGATTTATTTGGGCAATTTTTTGCTCGGTTTATTTAAAAATTACGGCTAAATTAACTTAAAAATAAGCTTTTATCAAGCTCAATCTCTACCTTTTGGAAGATAGATTGATACAAAATATTTGTTTTAAAATAAACGCAGTGTTTTAAGATTTATTTTACTTAAGGAAATCTCATGGCGGCTCTAATTGAATTTACATTATTCGCTCCTTATAATCAAGGAGCATCGCTAATTGGGTCTTTTTCTAACTGGGAAGAAGTTCCAATGCAAAAAACTGAAGATGGTTATTTCCGCGCCTCAGTTGAACTTGAGGATGGAGTTTATCAGTATAAGTTTCGCGTTCAATCAAAATCCTGGTTTTTTGAACCTGATCAATGGGTAGAGGTCAACGATCCTTATGCTACGGATATTGATAATCCAACGCAAAACTCTGTTGTACGGATTAAAGATGGTGAACGAATTGTTGATACCTACGTTTGGCAACATGACGATAAACCCTTACCTCCTGATCGTGAATTAGTGATTTACGAAATGCACGTTGGAGATTTCTCTGGTGGTGAGGATGATCCTTATGCACGCGGTAAATATAAACACGTTATTGAAAAATTAGATTACCTTTGTGAGTTAGGAGTTAATGCCATTGAACTGATGCCAGTCAAAGAATATCCGGGTGACTATAGCTGGGGATATAACCCACGCTACTTCTTTGCAACAGAGTCCAGTTATGGACCAACAGAGGGCTTAAAACGTCTAATTGATGAATGTCATGCCCGTGGAATCCGTATCATTATGGACGGGATTTATAACCATTCAGAAGCAGAAAGTCCTCTAACGCAAATCGACCATGATTACTGGTATTATCACTCCCCCCGTGACCCGGATAATAACTGGGGACCAGAGTTTAATTACGAACACTATGATGAAAATCTAGATGTTAAACCCGCCTGGAAATTTATCGGGGATACCGTGCGTTTCTGGATTCAAGAATATCATATTGATGGTATTCGTTACGATGCAGCGCGACAAATTGCCAACTACGATTTCATGGGTTGGATTGTTGAGGAAGCGAAAAAAACGGCAGGAATGAAACCGTTTTATAACATTGCTGAATATATTCCTGATACGCCTAGCATTACCAATATTGATGGCCCGATGGATGGCTGCTGGCATGATAGTTTCTATCACTGTGTTGTTCCCCATATCTGTGGTGATACCTTTGATTTGGAACGCCTAAAGGATGTAATTGATTGCAAACGTCAAGGTTATATGGGGGCTACAAATGTTGTGAATTACATCGCCAACCACGACCATCAACGCTTAATGGTAGAGTTAGGAAATCGGGAAATATTTGATGAAGAAGCATTCAAACGGGTTAAGTTAGGAGTTGCTCTAATGATGACTGCCATCGGTGTTCCTTTGATATGGATGGGTGAAGAGTTTGGAGAGTATAAACCTAAAACACCAGAGTCAGCAAAAATTGATTGGACGCTGTTGGCTAATGATCTGAATTGTGGATTATTTAAATATTACACAGGTTTGATTAACCTGCGTAAAAACAATCATGCCCTTTACACGGAAAATATTGAATTCTTCCACGAAAATGCTGAAGCTAAAGTATTGGCCTATACCCGTTGGAATGATGAAGGTTCCCGTGTGGTTGTGGTAGCGAATTTCTCAGATAATTTCCTCGCTGGCTATCATATTCCTAACTTTCCTGAAGCTGGAAAATGGCATGAATGGACGAGAGATTATGATATAGAAGTTGGGGAAGATGGACTCATGATTGACCTTGGAGAATACGAAGCTCAAGTGTTGGTTTGGCAGTAAGATTAGATTAATTAGGTAGGGATGCAGCCTCTCGCATCTCTACTTTTTTGGGAGTACTTTCTAATAAAGGAGGACGCAGGCAAAGATAAACCAGAGGACCAAACAAAGGGATCAGTGCAACTGCCCAAAAAATACGAGAATCTTTCATATTTCGCCGTGCCATATCATCATCAAATAACGATGTTATCGGAAATATCAGACACATGAGCAAAAAATCTAAACTAATCAAATGAACAAAGTGCCTCGTTTGGAATTGTTGAATATAATTATCCCAATTTCCACTCACTAGGGCATAAGTCACTAACGCAATTGTACTTAATAACAGACCAATCCCTGTTAAGCGACTATCTAGAATTCTAATCCAGATATCTTTTTTTCCATAAAATTCTTGATTAGGTTTACGGATAATTAAATAAGGCAGTAAGCAAATTACGCCTGTAAAGTTTGAGCCGATAAAATAAGGCCAAACTCGAAAGTTTTGCATTCGACCATCAGCGAACATCAGGCAAGCATAAATCATTGGCCAAACTCCCATTAAGCTGAATATCACCGGAATGATGGCGTTAACCTCTCCCCATTGCAGAGTTAATAGTTTCTGAACCAAAGGCCATGTATCCGATTGATCGAGGGGTGCTAACCACAAGGTATAGCCAACAAATCCTATCCAGATTAGTAACAATGTAAGTTTTCTACTCATGTTTTTGGTTGAACTTTTCCCAGCGTTATAGCTAACCTAAGTTAAAGATAAAACAGCATAATTGCGTCTATCTTTAGTCAAGTATCAGAGTTCTAGTTCCAATTCATGAGCAGATAGTGTAGGACTTACGCCAACTTTTTGTTGAACCACCCTTAGTAAGGGCGTATCGAATGTGCCCTCAGTAAATGTAGTGTTGTTGCGTAAGTCCTGTCGTTGAGAAATTGGGGTTTACTGCTACAAAATAAATTTACACAAAGTATTTTTTTGTAAGATGGTCGATTAAACACGATTAGCCTTCCCCCTCACAAAAGCTTGGCAATTTCCTTGAGAAAGACACGAGAAAATGGTTCATCTGAACCAAGTTTATACTGTTCTATTAAACCTTCGTATCGAATTGAAATCGTATCTCTCTCCCGAATCACTACAATAGACTCATCAAAGATATCTCGCATGAGCATCCTTTCAGTTTCCGTAGGATTATCTAAGACAACTAAACTACTACCATAGTAAAACATCCCATCTCTTTCTAGAATGTCTTCCTGATACTCAGCAATTAACAAATCAAGCTTGGGATGACGCATCAAATTCTGGATATTTGTGTTGTAGTCTCTGCTTAAATTTTTTTCAGATCGATTAACAAAGACCCCATCACCACAAACTGCGCCGATTGTCCAATCCGGGTGTTGCAAAAGAATATAATCAATTGTTTCTTGAATCTCTTCTAGTGAAATGCGATTGAAGGTAACAATTGGTATTCTCGCCGCCGTACCTGATTCAAAGAACGTATCAAGAATATGGGAGGGAACATCGACACTTTCACCAATAGCAGGTCTAAGGTGCATGGAAATACCAGGAGCAGCATTAATTTCCAAAATACCAAAATTGCCCTCTTTCCAAGAGATCGCTAAATTTTGGGCAATGACATCAATGCCAAGACAAGTCAAGCGAAAATGCTGGGCAATATCTTGTGCCAAAATAATAGTATCAGGATGAACAGTCCGAGTGGCATCAATACTACAACCGCCGGATGAAAGATTAGCAACTTTACGAAGGTAGACTGTGCGACCCATTTGAATGACGCTATTTAATCCCAATCCTTGTTCATCTAAATACCGTTCCATCGCCTCATCGGACTGAATTTTACTCAGTGGAGAAGTTGGAGTATCTTTCCGTGCTACGGTCTGATTTTCCCGTTCAATTAACTCAGCAATAGTTGAGCGTCCATCCCCTATAACTGAGGCTGGACGGCGTTCTGTGGCGGCTACAAATCGACCCTTAACACAAAGCAAACGGAAATCAACCCCAGCAATACTCGTCTCAACAATGACTTCTTTAGCTTGATTTTCACCAATCGCAGCGATCGCCCGTTCAAACGCAAATTCTAATTCTTTTTCATCTTGTACATCTGCCGTTACCCCAATCCCTTTATGACCACTAACAGGTTTAACCGCAACCGGATAACCAATCCTTTTAGCAACAACTAAAGCCTCCTCTAATGAAGCAACAATATCCCCTTTCGGGACAGGAAAACCCAACGTACTCAAAAAAGCCTTACAATCATCCTTCCGAGTCGTAAAATCCGAATCCAAATGGCTATCACTATCAAAGGTTGTTGCTATCCCACGCACCTGTTTCTTACCATAACCGTATTGCATCAATCCTTCATCCCACAGATAAAACGTAGGAATTCCTTTTTCATACGCTGTTCGTAACAAAGCATATACCGTTGGTCCACCATAAACCGATTTTCGGAATAGATTCTGAAGCGCATGAATCTGCTCGTCCAATAGAAAATACTGCCCTTGAGTAATCGATTCAAACCAGTCCCAAACCGCATAAACTACAGCCCTAGCCGTGCGTGCGTGAACGGCTTGAATCGCAATCCTGACATAAGCGATATCCGCTTTCAAACTCCACCGATTGAGGTGCAAATCCATATCCAATTTGCCCACTTCTGACACAGTTTTAGCAAATAGATGGGCATAAGATTGGTAAGTTTCATCTCCTAAGTGGGGATAACGCTGACTAAGACTTGAGAGATAATCATCAATTGAGCGAGGTTGCAAATACCCAGTCAGCGCAAAATCAAATACTAACGCCGCCGTGTCTAAATAGGGATTTGGCCCTATATAATACTTGAGATTGAAAATATCAAATGAATCCGTCTTTCTCGCATTAACGCGAACTGGCTCCAATTGCTCTTCTGCTAGAACCATTAAGCTCCTACTCCCTAAAACCTATACAACAGCGGAAATTTACAAAAAACTCATGCCTCATTCAATACTGAATCTTAGTTGAACCTAAACCTATTACCGCCCCATTGTCATCTACCAAAGGGCATTGTTGAGTTGAGTTATAAGCTTTTGCAGCTTTTGCTTATCTAAATTTCATCCATTCATTTAGGCAACAAACCGTCTCCCCTTCTCCCCCTCTCCCCCTCT
>DNGI01000370.1:16547-17038 GCA_003486645.1 Cyanobacteria bacterium UBA11370
CCCTCTCCCCCTCTCCCCCTCACCTTCCCTCCCCCAATTTCTGTATCAGAAGTTACAACTTTCGACCGATGCCAGAGCAACCCAAGTTATCGAATAAATAGATAAAGAGAAGAAATAAGAAAGCTTTTCGGAGACAGTCACCCATGAATAACACAAAAACTGCTCTCAGAAACGAAGTACGACAACTTGCCAAGGAAGCCTTCTACCTCAACCTAATTTCTGGTTATGGAGATGGGCCTGATACTAATGAATACCAAATTGTTTACCAAGGTAAACCTAAGCATTTTCGACTCGAAGATGCACGTGTTATCTTAAGCAACTTGCTCAAACAGTCTGGAAAACTCCCGATAAGTGTTTGATAAGTGTTTAAGGTGGAATAGGTCTTATAGAACAAGATGTTTGCTTTTTGATAGTTTTGATTGTAGATAATAACCCAAGTTACTACTTACCTGCTCAGGGTGGCTAGTCGCTAATTGCTAATCGCTAATCGC
>DNGI01000419.1:0-1060 GCA_003486645.1 Cyanobacteria bacterium UBA11370
CCCACTCCCTAAAACCTAGAAATATTTACCTCATGAGTATGAGAACCGCGATAACAACTTGTATCATTAGCAGAAAAACACTTAAACAAGCTTATGGAACTGCAAACAACTAGCGTTGAAATTAAAACGGTTAAAGCTTACTATACTCCCGAAGAGTATTTAGAACTGGAGGAAAAAGCCGATGGCAAAAACGAGTATCATGATGGAGAAATAATCCCGATGACTGGAGGCACTACCAATCATAATAAACTTGCTTTGAATTTAGCAGCTCGGTTGAATTTAGCCTTAGAAGAGCAAGATTATGAGGTTTATATTGGGGATGTGAAATTGTGGATATCTCGCTATCGAGAATTTACCTATCCTGATGTCATGGTCATTCAAGGTCAGCCTGTTTATTACAGCAAAAATACGACAATCGTTACCAATCCTCGGTTAATTGCGGAAGTTTTATCTAAATCCACAAAAGATTACGATCAAGGCGACAAATTTCTCTATTATCGCTCAATTCCTGAATTTAAAGAGTATATTCTAATTGATCAAACTCAGTATTATGTTATGCAGTATGTCAAAACTGAGCAAAATCAATGGATTTTGACGGAGTACGATACACAGGATGCAGTGTTAACTCTCCAATCGTTGAATTTAGAATTCTCTTTGAGACAACTTTATAAGCAAATTAACTTTGCCGAAAGCGTGGATGAGGTTTAAAGACTCGTCAATCAGACTCTAATACTCGTCGGTGAGTCTTTTATACTCGTCGGTGAGAATCAGAACCTCGTCGGTGAGTCTTTTATACTCGTCAATGAGTCTTTTATACTCGTCGGTGAGAATCAGAACCTCGTCAATGAGTCTTTTATACTCGTGAGTGAGTCTTTTATACTCGTCGGTGAGAATCAGAACCTCGTCAATGAGTCTTTTATACTCATGAGTGAGAATCAGAACCTCGTCAATGAGTCTTTTATACTCGTGATATGATGTCCGGCAAATCACCCATAATAAAAAGTCTCCCCCTCTCCCCCTCTCCCTATCTCCCCCTCACTCTTTTTTAGGGTCATTCAAC
>DNGI01000419.1:1241-2069 GCA_003486645.1 Cyanobacteria bacterium UBA11370
ATTCAACCGGACATGATATGAGTGAGAATCAGAACTTCATCAATGCTGTTCAGATCCCGGACTTCTTGAAGAAGTCCGGGATCTTGGCATTAAAGTTAGCGTGACTTGATATCTGCGATCGCACTCTTCGTCATCGCCGCAATTGCCTGATCCGTTGCTTTGGGTAAGTGATAATATTTCCCGCCAGCATTCTTTGCTAATTCCTTGGCAAAACCCGTCGAAATATACTTATTTTCAGTATCAATCATCAACAATTGAATCCCCAACGCCCGAATGCGACCTGCAATTTCTAACAATTCTCCCTTAATATCCGGTTTTTCCCCTTCTGGTATCGGTTCACCCAGAGAACGAGCTAAGGGAATATTGCCCCGACCATCGGTAATCGCTACAATAACAACCTGACCAATATCCCCAGACATCTTGGCATTCATCCCCACTCGCACTGCCTGAGTTAACCCATGCGCTAACGGTGAACCCCCGCCACAAGGCAATCTCTCCAAACGCCGCCTTGCTAAAGCAATGGAACGAGTTGGGGGTAAAAGTACCTCCGCCTGTTCTCCCCGAAATGGAATAAGTGATACTTGGTCACGATTCTGATACGCTTCGGTAAGTAACTGCATCACTGCACCCTTTGCAGACTGCATTCGATTCAGCGCCATTGAACCCGACGCATCCACCACAAATACTACCAACGCCCCCGCTTTCCGCGCTAACCGCTTCGACCGAATATCGCCTGACTCTACATAAACTCGACGGTTGGGATTGGGAGTTGCAGCTTGAGACACATCTCCCCCTCTCCCCTTCTCCCCCTCTCCCCCCCTCCCCCTC
>DNGI01000419.1:2279-7989 GCA_003486645.1 Cyanobacteria bacterium UBA11370
TCCCCTTCTCCCCCTCTCCCCCTCTTAAAACCCTCTCCCGTCGTGCCTTCTGGTAAGGTGCGGCTGCTCTTAAGGTAGCATCAACAGCAATCCGCCGCACTTGTCCTTTCGGTATCATCGGCTTCACATAGCGCCCGCGATCGTCTGAGAAAATAATGCTACGACTTCCTGACTTCCCCTGTCGCTGCGCCATCTGAGCAAAATACAGTACGCTAGGGTCAAGCAATACTCCCTCTGGATCAAATAAAAATTCTTCTGGAACAGTCGGCGGTTCCTGTTCCTGTTCCTGTTCGTCTTCCTCCTCCTTATCCTCCTGTTCCTCCTGTTCTTGTTGAGATTGATCTTGAGGCGGTGGGGGAGGGGGGGGCGGCGGTTCGTCTGGAGGGGTCTGGATGACCGTAGAACGGGGGACAATTACCAATTCCACCGCGCGACGCAAATCATCCGCCGTAACGGTTTGACGACCATCTAGGGCAGCAGCAGCTTTGGCAACTCTAAGGGCAAAAAGTTCGGCGCGATGTCCTTGCACACCCCCACGAATTGCTTCTTCAACTAAATAGGCAATTTGATCGTGAGTAATTTGCACATCTTTGAGCCATTCCCGCGCTAAAATAATTTCAGTTTTGAGATTATCTAAATCGTCGTGATATTGCGCTAAAAATTGTTGGGGTGAAGTGGAATAGGCGATCGCTTGGTCTACGGCTTCGACTCGCTGATCTAATGCCAATACTCCATCCGCTGAAAGAGTGATGGCAATTCGATCCAGTAAATGTTCTCGTAATGGCCCTTCTTCTGGATTATAGGTGGCAATTAATAGGGGTTTGCAGGGATGTTGAAAACTCATTCCCTCCCGTTCAATTTGATTACGCCCATCGGTAAGAACGGTTAGCAATTGGTTAGCAATTTGGTCATCGAGTAAATTAATTTCATCCACATATAAAACACCTCGATGCGCTTGGGCTAATAATCCCGGTTGAAAGACGGGTTCGCCGCGTTTCACCGACTGTTCAACATCCACGGAACCTAACAGCCGATCTTCAGTAATTCCTAATGGAATTTGCACGAAGGGAGCGGAGATAATTTCAGTAGTAATATTAGATGGATCTAGATTTTGGGATAATAACTGGTCATCCCACTCTTGGGGATATCGCGGATGGCAATTACTGAAGGAACCTTTAACCACTTCAATGGGTGGAAGGAGAACATGAAGCGCCCGCGCCATCACAGATTTGGCCGTACCTCGACGACCCGAAATTGCTACTCCTCCCAGTTCCGGGTCAATTGCCGCTAACAGCAGGGCTAATTTAATGGCTTCTTGACCCACGACAGCGGTTAGGGGGAAGGTTGTGACTGCTGTCGGATTGTTCAACACAGGCATAAGGAAAGCATTACACTATCAGCTTTTCAGCATAACGCTTCCTGGAGAGTTTTTGTTAGATTTCCTGCTTAACCCGCTAAAACTCGATTAAATTTTTAGCCAAGACTGGCTTCCCTGTAGATACTGCTTTTTCAATAATATCGGCAGCTTTACTCACCCCTCCCGACTGATGAATTGCTGCTTGTAACCTTAAAGCATTCTGTTTGTATGATTCTTCCGTCAGCACCCTTTTAATTGCATTTCGCAGTCGAGAAACATTCAATTTGTCTAGGGGTATAACCTCTCCAGTCCCTGTCCATGCAATCCGTGCCGCTACGGCGGGTTGGTCATGGGTAATAGGAATTGCTACCATTGGTACCCCGTTACTGAGAGATTCCAATGTCGTGTGCATTCCGGCATGGGTAATAGTAAGAGTTGCTTTTTGTAGCAATTCTAATTGGGGAGCATAGCTAACCACTATCGCATTTCCGGGTAAATTTGATAGCCATTCTGGACTTGTGGAACCCCCAAGAGATATCACTAATTGCATATCCAATCCTGCACAAGCTGAGGCGATCTTTTTAAATACATTGATCTGGCAATTTTGTACAGTTCCCATAGAAGCATAAATCAGGGGTTGACCCGTTAATTTTTCATAAGGAAAAGGAATAGATTTCTGATTCTGTAAATGATGAAACGGTCCAGTGAAATGGAAATAGTCCGGCAAATCAGTCCGAGGAAATTCAAATTCAGCAGGTTGGTGAGTAATTTGAGCGAGTTTAGAATAGGCATGATTCCGTGTTAAAAAAGGCGGTAAATTCCACTCTCGGCGATATTTTGCAACCACGTTCCAAATGGGTTGATCGATAACATTAAGTAACGTGTAACCCAACTGGTTGCGCCAACAACTCCACAAAGTAGGGTTATACCTCCAAGAGGTATTCCAAGGGGGAATGATCGGATGTTGATTCCCGACCAAACCACTGCATAGAGTAATGAAGGGAATGTCTAGAAATTCAGCAATTGTTCCTCCTTCAAAAGAGGCTTGATCGACGAGTAGCGCCTCGACACCAACTTGTTTCAAAACATCCGGCGCTTCCCGTAGCAATATATCCAACCACTTCGATATCCAACCAGCCGTATATCCTATAGCGCTGAGTCCACTCATTTGCCCTAACTGTCCAAAATAGGATGTCATTGTTTTGGTTGGAAACTGAGATGGACTAATTGCCTGAAATTCCAATCCTCTGGCTAAGGCTTGAGACTGAATATCCATTATTCCAAATAGGGTGAGACGATGACCACGCTTTTTAAGTTCATATCCCAAATTGCTCATCAAATTGAGATGGCTAGATGCAGCAGGACAAATAATACCGAAATGAGTCATAGAGGGTTGAAAGAATCAAAATCTATCCGAGGAGGTTTGTAACTCCAAACTCAACACTTAACACTAAGAAGTGATGAAGTTGATGAATGGAGTAGTTGGGATGAAACCTAAAATTATTGTCGAACTCCTTAAAGAAACATTTAAGGAGTGGCAAGAGGATAAGGCTTCGCGGTTAGCAGCAGCATTGGCGTATTATACGGCTTTTTCAATCGCGCCGTTATTTATTATTGCGATTGCGATCGCAGCGGTGGTATTTGGACAAGAAGCCGCCCAAGGGGGTATTTTTCAACAATTGAAAGATTTAATTGGACCAGAGGGTGCGGCGGCGGTAGAAACGATGATTGAAAATTCTCGCAAGCCAACGGAAGGAACAATTGCGACAATTATTAGTGTTGTAATTCTTTTGTTTGGTGCTTCGGGTGTTTTTGGTCAGTTGCAAGATTCACTGAATACCATTTGGGAAGTTGCTCCGAAACCAGGGCGTGGAATAATGGGCTTTATTAAAGACCGCTTTTTATCGTTCACAATGGTATTAGGTATTGGTTTTTTATTGCTGGTTTCGCTAATTCTAAGTGCTATTTTAGCGGGATTAAGCAACTTTTTAGGAGGGGTTATTCCGGGTTTAACTTTATTATGGAATACGCTAAACTTTTTTATCTCGTTTGGCGTTATCACCGTATTATTTGCTTTGATTTTTCGAGTTCTACCGGATGCGAAAATTGCTTGGGGAGATGTATGGTTTGGAGCTGGTATTACGGCGCTATTGTTTACAATTGGTAAATCGTTAATTGGGTTATATCTCGGTAATAGTAGTGTGGGTTCAACCTATGGAGCGGCTGGGTCATTTGTTGTCTTATTATTATGGGTAAACTATTCTGCCCAAATTCTGTTTTTTGGCGCGGAGTTTACTCAGGTTTACGCCAATAAATACGGTTCTCGGATTGTCCCAGCTAAGAATGCTATCCCTGTGACAGAAGAGGCAAGGGTACAGCAAGGAATACCCCATGCTAATAACTCGGAAACAGCAGCGACAAGACCTAGAAATGGCAGAAAGTCAGGTAATTCGGGGGCGGCGTTACTCAATGCCTATCAACGTCTGGCACACCAGTTAAGATTAAATGGGAGTAGGAGAAATCGGCATCGTTAATACCAAGTTCAGTCAAAGATAGTAGATAGGAAAGACTTGGGGGAAAAGGGGGACAAGGGGGAAGGGAAAAGGTGAAGGGCGAAAGGGTAAAGATCAACGGTCTTTCTCCATTGTCTTTTCACCTTGCCTCAATCTAAAATCTCAAATCCAAAATCCAAATTACCCAGCGTTTGATTCAAACCAATTTGCATCTAAATAATTAATTCGAGCAAAAGGACTGAGAGCGGATAAAACTTGAGACCCGTAACTTCGATGATTAACACGGTTATCCAACAGAGCAACTACCCCTTGAGATTCTCGCACGGGAGCGATCGCCCGTTGCAATTCCCTCAAAGCAGCAGGTAACAAATACAGGCGAAACCAATCTAAACGCTGCTTTTTATAATAAGCAACTTGACCCGCTACTAGAGGATTTTCTAATGATGGAATGGGTAAGGTCGCAATTATTAAAAGTTGAGGAAAGGGGAGAACATTTTGATGAGAGCGCCAGAATTCCCAGCCTGTTACTAGAATTCCTTTTTCTTGAATATCGGTTTTTTCAAGTTGTACCCGTGAACCAAATTCAGCCGCTAAAACTGTACCAACTTGGGCTTTGAGAGGGACATCTCCAACTACAAGAACGATTGAACCTTTGATATTCGGATTCAGAGTAATTAGAGTGCGAATTTGTTGAATTAGGGCGTTCTGAAATCGGGGTGTATTGGGCATTGGTAGCCCATCGGGTAGATATAATTGAATGAGTTCGTTTTGGCGATCTGGGGAGAATTTCAGGCACGTTACTTCCCCCAAACCCAATTGCTGGCGGTACATTGATGCTGATGCTTCCAAATCTAACGCCCGACCAATTAACACCACAGGTTGTTGAGACCAGACTGATGAGAGAGAATCTGCCACCTCTAGGGGTTCACAGTATAACGAAAACAGACCCTGCGATCGCGCAATTCCTGCCCAAATCAGTTGATCGGAACGTTGCCAGCACTGCCAAAACTGTTTCCAAGCTGGGGGTAGATAGCGATATTCTTGTTCCTTAGTTGGTTGTAATCGTTCAAAGAGTTGCCGTAATCTCTCTTGTTCGTGACCCTCTATTAAACAGCAATCATAAGGGTTAGGAGGATGCTGAAATATCGCTTTAGTTAATCTGACACGCACATCCCGAATAAAATCAGCCAGTTGGGGTCGTCCAAGCATCAATTCGTTCCAATCCCCAGGCTGAATACTGCCTTTAAGTTGTTCCCGCGCCCATCCTTCCAGGTCATCAGCACCATCAATTAACGTCGGGATATCTTGAGGAAACAAGCCTTTCCCATCCAAGCGATCGCTTAACCAAGAGGCTGGAGACGTAATGAGTAGCCCATTAAAACGATCATCAGGAAAGCGATCGCTAATTTGAATGGGCTTATCTGTCCCCATCCATTCTTGCAGGCGGGGAATTTCGACTCGCACCAACCACTGCTGAACGGAGACAGGTGCAACTAAAATAACTGGGTCTGACCAGAGTAAGGCGGGTGCTAGGTAGCTGAGGCGATAGCGCCCTTGAGTACTACCCGTTTGAATTAAAGCAGAACGCCCCAACCGTAACGCCCGTGCCACCAACCGCGCCATCGTCAAATGATGAGGCCAGCTAGCTTGACCGTGTTCTCGCAGAAAAGCCCGTAGAGAGGAATGAACTTCGACTTCAATCACGCTGACCTAACGTATGAACGCTCCCAAAACATGGACATGAGGACTTTGTTTGCTCTCAGCGATACCGAGAGCAGCAATTACGCCATTTCAATTATGCCAAGGCTCAATCTGATAGGTGGGGAGTGGGGGGAGAGGG
>DNGI01000418.1 GCA_003486645.1 Cyanobacteria bacterium UBA11370
CACCCATAATAAAAAGTCTCCCCCTCTCCCCCTCTTCCTCTCTCCCTCTCTCCCCCTCACTCTTTTTTAGGGTTATTCAACCGGACATGACATAACTTGGTATAACGTGGCGTTCTAGCGTTTGAGAGAGTTTAAAGTGCGCGATCGCGCTGCGTTGCTACTAAGCATAGATTCTAAATTCATAGTAGTCAAATGGGTGGGTGATTCACCCGGAGGAGTCAGGGGTATCATTTCCTGATGACAGGAGGTGCAAAACCAATAGATACCTTTGCGTCCTACATGGCGCAGCAAGGAATCACCACAGCAAGGACAAGATTTGATCCACATGTTTTGTTATCTCCTGATTTCTAAAGTAGAGTTGATTAAAAAGCTGGCTTAGAGCCTTAATGACTGCCATACTTTACTAAACAACTTTGGAGTAATTGTTGATTAGTTTTGTTAGTATAAATCTCAGATTCGTTTACCCTCATCTACCTTTAGAATGATGCAGTAAGGCGTGATCCCCGCTGTGAGTTTATGAGATTCAAGCTCATCAGTAGGAACGTAAAATTAACGATGGTTGTGTTAAGAAGAATAAAGATTAACCAGTAAGGATGAATAAAATATACACAATAGTTTGGTGTTTTTTTCTTTGGTAGCCGAAACGAAATCAAACATGATGCGATCGCCTCTTTATTCCATCTGAGTCCAAACCCGTTTTGCAGAACGCTGTTTTTGCTCCTTTTCTTTCCCTAACTTCTTTCGCCAATACTCTAACGCTAGAGCATTAGGATTGATGGTTGCCCACATTTCTAACCAAGAACGAGCCGCATCTGGATTTTTTTGTGCCACATAAAGCTCAATTTGAACATGACAAAAGGCATCAAATTCACTGTAGTGGAAGCGTTGGCGAGATATCAAAGGTTTCAGTAAAGCTTCAGCTTCGTCTAATTCACCGTTACTCATATGAAATTGAGCAAGACCAATACGTCCAAACACATAATCCGGGTTTTGTTCGTGCAATTGGCGAATAATTTCTAACGCTTCTTCTGACCGTCCCTGACGTTCATACGTACCCGCCAAGTTATATTGTAAATCCGTTGCATCCGGTTCTATTTTTAACGCTTGTTTCAGTAACCGCTGACCCTTTTCAATATTGCCTTGTTTAATCGCCGCTACCGCATCTCGCGCTATTTTTTGCACCTGTGGCGAATGGGGTGTGCTTTGTTCATCATGAACTTCAAAACCCAATAACATAATTTCTCGCCATTCTCCTTGCAACCACATCCGCACTGGACCCGGTGGAAACAGTTCAGCTTGAGAGGCAATTTGAGCCGCTTGTTGGCGCATTTTATCGGAACCACGCTGAGAGATGGCAAAATCTCGCAATGCCACCTGCATTTCTGGAGTATCTGCCATTAAAGCAAGACCCAATGCAAACTCACGACCTTGCTCATCTCCCCGATCTAAAAGTAGGGGAATTAGAGTTACAATTTCTGGATGTTTTTGTAAGTAGCGTTGGGCAGATTCTTTAGGAACTAATTCTTCTTCTGATTGATCACGTTCGTATAGTAATGTCAGGTCACGAAAAGCTTGGGGAGTAATCCAAGAATTAAGGTTAAATGCCCAAGGTCCCTGACGTTGACTGATGAGTTGTTGTGAATCTTCGAGGTTTTCTTGAGCGAGTTCACATCTAGAGTCTAATTTTAAGGCTTGCTGCCAATACTGACGCGCTAGTTTTTCCTCTCCCAAACGCATCGCAGCAACGCCAGCCAAATGATAAAGTAAGGGATTAATCTTAGCGGAGTCAAGGACACCCGATTTTTCTGCCTCTTGAAAACTATCCAAAATGCCTTGGTCATCTCCTAAGAAACTCAATCCTTCTACCTTTTTAAGGCAACAATCTGGGGTATCAGAGGGAACGGTTTTGAGAGGTTGGGCAAAAGATTTAGCGTTTTCAAGTTGACCACTCAAGCAAGAATAGCGGATAAGATTAGAGAGGGCGTGAATATTATTGGGATTAAGTTCTAGGACGCGGTGGGATGTAGCGATCGCTTCCTCAAAATTGCTTTCAAAAAAATAAACTAAACTCAGGTTATTCAGATCGGGGATGGAATCAGGACGAATATCTAACAAATTTACTAATGCCTTACGCCCTTCTTCATATCGACCTTGTTCTAAACAAGATTGAGCGGTTTCGTGTAGGATGGCAATATCTAAACTCTCTGTCTCACTCAACCCAACTTCAGCGATAATTTGATTTTTGGTATCTTCTAACTGAGCCATGATATCGCGGACTTCATCACTGCGATCATGGTTAGGCCAGCGATCAAGAAATTCCTGAAAGGTTCGTAAGGCTAACATGGGACGGAAATTAGCAACATACGAGCCTGCTAACATTAATGTAATTTCAGGGTCATCGGGTTTGAGCTGGCTGAGTCGAGAACAAGCAAGCTGATAGTGCGGTAAATTGCCGATTTCGTGGTAGAGGTTCACTAGCGCCTTCACGACTTCCACACGGTCAGGATATTGTTGATCGAGAGACTCCAGCACTTCTTGTGCTTCATGCCAGCGTCCACGGCGCATCATGGCTTCGGCTTTGCTAACATTGACAAGCAAGGGTTGGGAACCAAAGCCTTTTAGTTGCAGGTCTGAACGGCGTTTCTTTTTCGACATTACTCACACCTTATGAGTTCTTGAGTTTAACTATATCAAGTCATCTCTCCAGATCAAGATACAAAACAATTGGGAATGGCTGGAGTAATAGAATGTCCGGCTAATCACCCCTAATAATATCGTTTTCCTAATTCTTGCTACATATTAATACCAAGTTGCGTTCATAGGTAGTACTTTCTTTCCCCCTTGTCCTCCTTGTCCCCCTTGTCCTCCAAGTCTTTCCTATCTACTATCTTTGACCGCAACTGGGTATAAGACTTACCCAAACTCGTAAATTAAGTTCCATCAGTAGGGGCGCATCGATATGCGCCCTCACCGTATGTCGCATTCGTGCGTAATATAGCACTACGTTTTTTGATT
>DNGI01000417.1:0-198 GCA_003486645.1 Cyanobacteria bacterium UBA11370
AGCGGTGCTGCTGTTAGATGAACCCTTGGGCGCTTTAGACTTTAAGCTACGCAAGGAAATGCAGGTGGAACTCTCGACCTTGCATCAAGAGTTAGGGTTGACGTTTATCATGGTCACTCATGACCAAGAAGAAGCCCTAAGTCTTTCGGATCGGATTGCGGTGATGCGGGGGGGGAAAATTGAGCAAATTGGCACCCC
>DNGI01000417.1:406-900 GCA_003486645.1 Cyanobacteria bacterium UBA11370
AAAATTGAGCAAATTGGCACCCCTACAGAAATTTACGAATATCCCCGGACACCTTTTGTTGCGGATTTTATTGGCGATACGAATTTATTTAAGGGACGTTTGGAATCTGCCGATGCTTCTACGATGCAGATCGCTACACCTACGGGTTTAAAGATAGTTGTAGAGTCCAAATCTGGGCAAGATCTGCCGAACTATTCCCAAGAGATTGTGCTGATTATACGCCCTGAAAAAATTCGCTTGAGTCTGTCTCCCCCAGAATCAAAAATTAATTGTTTTGAAGGTCGTCTCAAACACGTTATGTACCTGGGGACTCACGTTCATTTTGTAGTGGAGTTGCTGACTGGCGATCGCTTAACGGTTATGTTACCCAATACCAGCAGCAAGTTACCTGACCCTCATACTCCAGTTTACGCCCGCTGGGCAGCTACAGATTGTTTGGCATTACAGGAGTAAAACTAAGTTGTTCGGAATTGAAGAATGTGAGTAAGGGGGGA
>DNGI01000417.1:1132-1716 GCA_003486645.1 Cyanobacteria bacterium UBA11370
AGGGGGGGATAGGTTTTTTTCAAATTTGAAAGTATGCAATTTTCATGGGTATTGGGTTATTTAAAGTTGAAATTTTACCTATAATATACCCAACTCAAATCAAATCTGTCGGCAATTCCAGAAATGCAATCTAAATGCACATGAGCTTATGCAGATACATGGAGTGAGGTCGTTTTTACAGGAATTAGAGTCCCACTGTACCTCAATAGCAATTATTACTTTTTTGGATAGTGATGGTCAATCTTGGGTGATCGATCTCAAACGCCAAGGACACAAGGTTAGCTATGGTGCAGATTGGGAGAGCAAAGAATTGTTCGTTGCTAAACTTATAGTTGGCTGTCAGCCTTATGGTTCCTTAATTCTACGCTCATTTACTTCAGATATGGATGAATTCACGAAGTTACCGATCAAAGAATTACGGGGTTATATGCTCAAGGGCGACGGCAAGGATTTAGAATTTGAGAAACTCTCTCCGAATGAGATGTTTGCTTGTCACAATACAGATGCTCAAACTCGTGAACCTTTACCCCTTGAACAATCAGTACGCTATTGCTAAATTTGTCTGTTGTTGGTTGTTTGTTGTT
>DNGI01000417.1:1935-4336 GCA_003486645.1 Cyanobacteria bacterium UBA11370
TGTTGTTGGTTGTTTGTTGTTTATTGTTTTTTTTATTTCTCCCTGACAAAGGAATACTGACAAATGACTACTGACAAATGACTACTGACAACCAAAGAAATGACCACTGACTATCGCCAGACTTTGTTAAGATATCCCACGCGCCGTCAGTTTTTACAGCTAGCGGGTGCGACTCTACCTGGACTAGTTTTGTCGGGTTGTGGCTGGACACTGGCTAATGTGCGACCAACTACTAGTACTCAAAGTTCGAGTAAGGAATTGTACATTTATACTTGGGCGGGTTATACTGATCAGGATTTACTAGACCGCTTTCGTGATGAAACAGGGATTACGGCGATCGCTGATGTTTTTGATTCTAATGAGGCGATGCTAGCTCGACTTCAGGCGGGTGGCGGTGGGGGGTATAGCATTATTTACCCATCTGATTATATGGTACAGAAGATGGTCGAGTTGGGGTTTTTAATTGAATTGGATCGTTCTCGTCTTATCGGTTTAGATCTGCTGTTTCCTCAGTTTCAAAGTCCAATCTACGATCCAAAAAATTTGCACTCAATTCCCATCAGTTGGGGAACAACTGGCTTAATTTATAATACCAAAAAATTACAACCGCCTCCACAGGATTGGGGTTATCTTTGGGATTACCAACAGCAATTGGCAAAACGCATGACATTGCTGAATGATGTTCGGGAAGTTATGGGAGCAACGTTAAAAATGTTAGGGTACTCTTATAACTCAAAAAATGCTCAGGAGATTGAAGCCGCTTATAAAAAACTTACTCAATTAAAGCCTTCTCTTGCCTCATTTACGTCGGATGCTTGGCGATCGCAAGTTTTGAGTGGTGATTTGTTAATAGCCATGTGTTATTCTTCTGATGCCAATGAAATAATATCTGAAAACGAAGATTTACAATACGTACTGCCTAAAAGTGGGTCGTCCTTGTGGGTTGATACCTTAGCTATTCCTACCACTGCTCCTAATCTTGAGGGAGCTTATGCTTGGATTAATTTTATGTTGAAACCCGATGTTGCCGCTCAAATTTGCGAACGATTGAGTTTCGCTGTACCCAATAAAGAAGCATTTAATCTATTACCCTCGGAAATTCAACAAAATCCTAGCTTATTTCCTTCAGATGAGGCGTTACAAAAATGCGAAGGTATAGCCCCTGTTGGCAATTTTGAAGAAGTTTATGACCGCTATTGGACAAAATTAACGAGTAAGTAGTTGTTTGTTGTTTGTTGTTTGTTGTTGGCAAGAATCTACAATAAATAAAAAAAGAATGATAATATTTTATTGAATAATTTTGAATCGTCTTAGCGTAGCGGGGCGTAGCCCATGCAAGAATTTATAATTTTGAATTTATAATTTTGAATTTTGAATTGTATATGACTCCTTCCTCTTTCCCTAATCCCGGTACAACCAATGCTACAACAGAACCGCCGCCTCTGGAGAATAAGAAACGGGTGCGGTTACAGTGGTTAGAACCTGTAGTCTTACTTGGTCCAGCCGGACTTTGGCTGGCTTTGTTGTTAGTATTGCCAACACTGGTAATTTTTGAGCTGAGTTTAGTACCCAATATTCGACCCGGAATGGTTGTTAATCCGTCGGGTATTGATAATTATCTTCGGGTATTTGAGCCGATCAATCTCCAGGTGATGGGGCGATCGCTCTTTTTTGCGATTGGTAGTACAGTCATCTGTCTAATTTTGGGTTTTCCTGTTGCTTATTGGATTGCTCAAATGGCTCCAAAACGCTGGCAAAATTTATTATTGTTGGGTTTTATTTTGCCTAATTTTACCTCTTCCTTATTGCGTTCCTATGCCTGGATCACAATTTTGCGACCAACAGGAGTCCTCAATACAATTTTAACCAGTATTAAGTTACCAGCGCTAGAAGTATTGAATACTAGTTCTGCTGTATTTGTGGGTATGGCCTATAGTTATTTGCCTTATATGGTCTTAATTCTGTACGCCTCTTTAGAGAAATTAGACCGCCGTTTGTTAGAAGCATCAGCCGATTTGGGCGCTAATGCCGTCCAAACATTTTGGAAAGTTACTGTACCCCAAACGTTACCCGGAATTGCAGCGGGTTCTTTGCTGGTATTTATTAGTGTGTTGGGAGATTTTGTTGATCCAGAATTGTTAGGGGGGGCTTCTAGTATGACGGTATCACGGTTGATTTACAATCAGTTTTTAGGGGCTACTCAAAATTGGGGATTTGGCTCGTCTTTGAGTATGGTGTTAATTTTAGCGGTAAGTATTGCGATCGCACTTTTAATTAAATATGGGGATATGACACCCGAACGTTAGATCAAAAAATTCAAAATTCAAAATTCAAAACCCTAGGGATGACTCTGGGGGTTTTACTATGATGTCCGGCTAATCACCCCTAATAAAATTTCTCC
>DNGI01000417.1:4584-6518 GCA_003486645.1 Cyanobacteria bacterium UBA11370
CTCCCCCTCTCCCTCTCCCCCTCTCACCCTCTCACCCCCTCAATCTTTTTTAGATCTAAAATCCAACCTGGTTATAATTTCTATTCTCCACTATCCGGTTTTTCCCAAACAATCTGGCGCTGTGTTGGATCAACTCGATAGCTTTGTTCTTGCATAACTCGTCTAGCTTGGGCGGGATCAAAAGCGTCACCAAAGTCCTGACGCAAATGATCAACCCGTGTTTGGGTTCGCTTAACTTCTGCGCGTACTTCTCCCAACTTAGCTTGTTGTGACAGATGATAAGGCAAAAGTTGTGCCAGTCCAGCGATCGCGGCACTACAAAGTATGAGATTCACTGCCAATTTAGCCGTCGTTTCAACCGCCACACCTTGGTATGAATGACGCTGTTGACGGCGCTGAGTTCGAGGAACAATCCGGCGGGTTTCTAAGGGTTGCCGAGTTGGTCTGGAGGGTTGAATTGCGTTCATGGTGTCAGAATACCTCGATCTTTACCAGCGCCGATAGTTGGGAGGGAATAGGAAACCGAGAATCGGAAACAGAAATTATATAACTTGAGTGTGTTTATATTAAATAAAATTTGGAGCAAATCGATAAAGAGCCTATCCAAGACAAGGGCACGCTATATGGTATCAGATAATTTACAGCCAGATATCAAAATTATCCGGAAAACTTAAGCGGTTCGAGGGAAGTCTGAGGGCTGAGTATCCACCCTTATGCCTAGGTGGATTTGAAACATATCAGTTTGTTTAAGGATCAGGAATGAGTCCAGAGAGACGAAAAAACACGAGTGTCCCTTTCATCCCTCATCCCTCATCCCTTATCCTTTCTGCGGTTATGGGGGCAGATGGAACTACTTGTAGAGTTCCGTGGCTAGCCGGAAAGCTAGGATACCAGGAATTAGTGCTACGACTAAAGCGACATAAACCTGGGTATCAGAGATCGTCATTGTCTACAAGCTCCTTATTTGAATTGCAATTGTTTATGAACTTTAGTCTACTACTGGCTGTTGCTTACTTTTGAGCGGAAATTCCCCCTAACAGGTTAAGATTGGTTAAGGTAGCCTAAATTTTGGCTCAAGTTACCAGCTAGGGCGATGGGCAATGGCTGGCATCTTTTCGTTTCAAATCGCTATTTAATTAATGTTAGACCAAGTTTTTAACTCCCCTTTCAATTTAGGACTTGAAGCCCCTGTAGTGCTGTTGATTCTAGTTGCCCTAGAAGCGGTGCTATCGGCGGATAATGCGATCGCCTTGGCTGCTATTGCCCAAGGGTTAGAAGGAAGCCAACTCCAACGTAGTGCCCTTAATTTAGGTTTGGCCGTTGCCTACATCCTACGCATTAGTTTGATTCTGACAGCGACTTGGGTGGTGCAGTATTGGCAATTTGAATTATTGGGCGCAGCCTATCTGCTCTGGCTCGTCTTCCAATACTTTACCTCTGACGAAGACCAAGAACATCACCATCATGGCCCTCGGTTTACGTCACTGTGGCAGGCAATTCCCATGATTGCTGTAACAGATTTAGCTTTTTCGTTGGATAGTGTAACCACAGCGATCGCCATTTCTGATAAAACTTGGCTTGTCCTTGCAGGTGGGACAATTGGAGTACTTACCCTGCGGTTTATGGCAGGCTTATTTATCCGGTGGTTGAAAGAATACGAGCATTTGGAAGATGCTGGCTACATTACCGTTGGCTTTGTGGGATTGCGACTGTTAGTTCGAGCAATTCAACCCGAATTAGTACCTCCAGAATGGTTGATGATTGCCGCTATTGCCCTAGTCTTCATTTGGGGATTCTCCCAGCGCACTGAGAACGCTTGATGGGAGTGGGGAATGGGAAGTGGGGAGAAGAATTTGCTCTTTCCCCCTTCCCCTTTAATTATGATTTCCGGCAAATCACTCACAATAAAAAGTCTCCCCCTCTCCCTCTCTCCC
>DNGI01000417.1:6752-13165 GCA_003486645.1 Cyanobacteria bacterium UBA11370
CTCTCTCCCTCTCTCTCTCACTCTTTTTTAGGGTTATTCAACCGGACATGATATAACCTTTTAACCTTATTCGTAAATCCAAGGTGTTAAGGTGGGTTGCCAGTTGGCTAATTCCTCTTCCTTAAACCACAGGGCAATCTCTTGCTGCGCTGTCTCTGGCGCGTCTGAACCGTGGATCAGGTTGCGTCCGACTGTCACCCCATAATCACCGCGAATGGTTCCAGGTTCAGCATTGAGGGGGTTAGTTGCACCGATAGTTTTTCTGGCTGAAGCAATGATACCGTTTCCTTCCCAAACCATTGCGACAACTGGACCAGAGGTGATGAACTCGATTAGTCCAGGGAAAAAGGGTTTGCCTTTGTGAACCCCGTAGTGCGCCTCTGCGAGTTCTTTGCTGACATTCATTAGCTTTAACCCAATTAGAGTAAAGCCTTTGGTTTCAAAGCGTCGGATGATTTCGCCTACGAGATTGCGTTGAACGCCATCCGGCTTGACCATGAGAAATGTCCTCTCCAAGTTTGTCTCTCCTCGAATGTTCTAAAGGGATTACCAAACCCAGATTAGACTAGAAATCCGTGATTCGGCTAATCGGAAGGAGAGAGAGGGGGAGAGGGGGAGAAGGCGAGAGAGGGGGAAAGGGGCGTAACTGATACCAAGTTGCCTTCATACATAGTAATTTCTCTCCCCCTGGTCTTCCCTATCTCCTATCTTTGAGTGCAACTCAGTTTGAATACTAGGAAATTTAACTGCAACGGCAGCGGTTGACGAGCTTTGATATGATGTCCGGCAAATCACTTCTAATAAAAAGTCTCCCCCTCACCCCCTCACCCTCTCTCCCTCTCTCCCTCTCTCCCCCTCAATCTTTTTTAGTTTAGGGTGATTCAACCGGACATGATATGAGTAGGTCTGATGTAACCGTTCTCTACCCAATATTTCTTAGTGAGATAGCAATGCTTTGGATAACTGTGCTACTCTTAGATTAATAAGAAATGCAACAGTCGGCTTTTTATTTTCCAGAGGGTGTCTGTAATCGAGGACGATACTCGGTTGGACTTAAGAGTCACGCCCTCAAAGGTCTGTTAGCGGTCACTACCCATACAGCCTTAAGCAATGCGGAGAGGGATTTTTGGCACTAGTCCTGTTGTGAAGAGTGTTAAGAAAAGATCCACGTTGTCTCACAGGAGATTTCTGTTTAATGGATTATATAGAAAAGGTGTTGGAAAAACTTAAGGAATGGGCTCGTAAGCTCATTGAGACCCTCTTAGGGCCAGAAGCGCAGCCGGAACCTGAACCAATTCCTATCCCAGTTAATGAGCCAGTACGTCGTCGGTAAACTAAGTTCTCGTGTCTGATGTCCCTTGGAGTCCTTTAAGTATTTTGGTTCTACATGGTCCCAATTTAAATCTGTTGGGACTCCGAGAGCCAGGAATTTATGGTTCAGTGACTCTAGATGAAATTAATTACCTCCTAGAGCAGGAAGGGCAAAAATTACACTGTACGGTTGACGTATTCCAGTCAAATCAGGAAGGGGTTCTGGTCGATGCTATTCAAGAATCCAGAGGGAAATACCATGGAATCTTGATTAATGCAGGTGCTTATACCCATACCAGTATAGCGATACGTGATGCCTTGGCAGCAGTACCCCTGCCTGTTGTAGAAGTTCATTTGAGTAATATCTATCAGCGGGAACCCTTTCGACATCATTCTTATATTGCGGCGATCGCAGTTGGACAGATTAGCGGTTTTGGAGTCGAAAGTTATCGGCTGGGACTCCACGCTCTCGTTCATACCCTGAGAAAATCGGCTCAGTAGGTCAGTACAATTAAGGTTAACCTGTGAGGGTTGTCATTGGTCATTCGTTATTAGTGAGGATTTCCTCTGTTTCTAGCTTCCGTAAAATAGTTCACCTTCTTCCTGCCTACCTACTGAAAACAAATTAATGCGGTACTCCCTTTTGAGCCGATTTCGCGGTGGATTGTTAGGTAGCTGGATTGCTGAAAATCTCGACAGTACAACCTATCAATGGCAAGTCGGATTTCCAGGCAAATTACCACACCGCCAAAAAACTCAGAATTTAGAGAAGGAATTAACCCATACTCTACCAACAATCTCAGATTGGACTCAAATTGGGGTCTGCGCTGGTGAGAGTTTAATTCGTTATGGTAGGCTCGAAGTAAACGATTGGATGTTGGAAATTGATCGAACTCAGTCGTCTTTAATCGTGTTCAAGGGAACAGCAAAGAGCAGTGAAACCGCTTTGGCAACACTACCGATCGCCCTTTTTTTTCACGACAATCCAATCCGGTTACGACAACACCTGCTACAGGCATCCCGACTTTGGCAATCTCAACCAGACGCATCTTCAGGAGTATTAGCTGTAGCGTTAGCGATCGCGCTTGCTCTGACTGAAAAACTTAACCCTGCTACCTTAATTCCCCAGATCTTAGTAGAATTGGGAATATCTCAAACCCCTTTAGTCAGAAAACTTGAACAGGTACAAACCCTAGTAGAGCAAGGTGCGGATCTAGAAACAACCCTTACCCAGTTACGACAAGAGCAAGGAAATCAGGGTAAACAACAAAGTTGTTCCGACACACCCATTGCCTTAGCCTTTTACTGTTTCCTCACCACTCCAGAAGATTTTCGCCTTGCTGTTACCCGTGCTATCCGCAGCAATGATCAACCTCAGACTACGGCAGCTCTCACTGGTGCTTTATCCGGTGTTTATAACAGTATAAGTGGTATTCCCGTGGGCTGGCGTATATCTAGACGTTGCCTCACCTCTGGTATTCAGAGATTAGAACTTAGTGATCGTCTCTTTGCCGTTTGGTCAGGAGTTTGCAATAGTTCAGCAGCAAAGGGGTATAATGCGATCGCTGTAGCCGCACCTGGGGTCATTCAACCTCGCTCTTAATTATAGCGGTTAGCACTTCAGCCGTCAGCTCAACAAGTTTTCGTGAGTGTACGTAGTTTTATACCCTGGTACTGTACCTCACTCAGCCGAAAACCGCTATAGCAGGAGTTACAAAATTAGAAGTTGTAGATAACCCTAAGTTTTTGAGAAAAGACGAGCGCAAAATTAAACGACTTCAGCGTTGTCTATCTAAAACTCAAAAAGGAAGTAACAATAGAGCCAAAGCTAGGAATAAATTAGGGAGAGCGCATCTTAAAGTATCACGCAGGCGTAACGATTGGGTTTGCAAATTAGCCCAACACGTCATCCAGTCTAACGATTTGGTAGCGATTGAGAACCTAAAAGTGCGAAATATGGTCAAGAACCACTGTTTAGCTAAATCAATATTTGATAGCGAAGCGTTAGCGAGTCTTCGAGCGTCTGCGGCTTGGTACAGGTTCCGAGAATGGCTAGAGTATTTTGGTGTGGTGTATGGCGTTCCGGTTATCACAGTTAATCCCAGCTATACCAGTCAAAATTGCTCAAACTGTGGGTCGAGAGTAGTCAAAACATTAAGTACTCGAACTCATAAATGTCCCCATTGCGGTTTTGTAGCCGACAGGGACGAAAACGCCGCATTAAATATTTTAAAGTCAGCCCTAAAAGAATGGGCAAATACGGTGGGGCGCACCGAATTTGAAGTCTCTGGAGAGATTCCCCTCTGCAAGAATCGTGGAAACTTAACGAGGGTAAGGGAACTCGAAGAAAGAGAAAGTCTAACTAGCAATGGTTAGAATCCCCGTGCGTACCCTGCGGGAAGCAAGCTACACGCCGGGGAGAACGTCAAGACAGAAGTTAACTCAAACGTTAAAGTCTATAAAGGGGTAGATGGGGATCAATTTGGATTAACCTGCCTGAAATTAAACTAGTCCTCACTTGCGGCTCTACTGTTACTTTCACTTAAAATGGCGAGTCCTCTGCTATGAAAACGCTTCATTCGTTGACGCAGCCACTTACACAATTGCGGCAAAAATCAGAACGGCTTCGCGCTTTGTTGTCATTCAGAGTATCGGATACTTCTGCAACGGCTAACCCTTCAGAATGCGAAACCAAGCAGGGTGATTGGGCAAAGCGACAATTCCAGCGCAGATTTCCGTTCCAAAGGAGTAAAGGGACTCCACCGAGAAATCGAAAACCTCAAGGGCGATCGCCTGTTATGTGGGTAGTGGCGGTAATCTCACTCACGAGTGTGATGGGCGATCGCTTCTACAATCAACCCAAGTTAGATGTAGGGAAAGCTGCACCTCAAACAATCCGCGCTCCTTTTGATGCCAGTATTGAGGATAGCAAAACAACTGAAGAAAAGCGCAAGGAAGCTCGTACAGGTTCTTTCCCAGTGTTGATGATTGACAGAACCCTCACCGAAGAAATTGAGGGGGAACTCCAGCAATCTCTCGATAAGATGGAACAACTGCGACAGGTAGCGGGTGCGTTTCCATTCGTTCAGACAGCAATTTTGTCCGATTCGACTCAACAGTATTTGCGCCAGAGTAAAAAATGGGAATGGGATTCTATTTTAGCTTTTGCAAAACGTGACCCCAATGTCAACCCCTTTAGTAGGGGAGTTCCCTCGCCCAAGGAGACTGAGGAACTTGCAAATCTAGCTTTTGTCCAAGCTGTCAACGAATTGCAAAGCTATCGCAAACTCTCTTCTCCTCAAGCGTTTGCTCATCTAATTGATGCCATTAAACAGGCTAGAGAGGGTTACGATCAGGCATTGCGCCAGCTTTCAGAACTGAATACGACTGAATCGAATCCTCGCTACAATCCAGCGTTGCTGGCTTTATCCGATTCCCTTTGGCAAGAAACAAAACACGGTATTGTTGAGGTATCCAAGCGTATCCTTACCCAAGGAATTCCGCCAGGGCTACCCCCGGAAATCTTACAGGATGCGGTAAAAATGCAAGTGAGTACCCTTGTTCCTGCGGAAGGGGAACCTGTCGCCCTTCAACTCCTCACCCCGATTTTACAGCCTAATTTAACCGAAGATAAAGAACAAACGAAACGGAGAGCCGAACAAGCCGCCCAAGCTGTAGAACCTGTGATGGTTTCGGTGGAACGGGGAGAGGTGATTATTCAAGGTGGGGAAGAAATTACTCAGCCGGATTTTGTTTTGTTGGATTATTTTGGCTTAAGCCATCGGGAGATTAATTGGCTGGGTTTAATCGGATTTGGCAGTCTGGTTAGTGGGGCGGTTGTGATTTTTTGGCTGGTCGAACAGGGTGTTCATCCAAGGTTGCGGCGGCGTGACCATATTTTATTATTACTCCTCAGTGTAAGTATGCCTTTGCTGGTGAGGTTTAATGTTCCTTACACTGATCTGCCTGCAATTGGTTTATTAGTGGGTAGCTTCTATGGTTCTAGCTTGGGAGTAACAGTTGTGAGTTTACTCACCGGGTTAGTCACCTTTAGTATGGAGGGTAGCTGGGAATATTTACTGGCGGGGGCGGCTGGGGGACTGGTTGGGGCGTTGATGGCAGGGCGGATGCGATCGCGTGAGGAACTGGCGGTTTTGGGGAGTACGGTTGGGTTAACTCAAGGTGCGGTTTACCTGATCCTGAATCTTGTACCGAGTGCGGCGGTGGGTGCGGTTTGGTACACTGTTCTTCAAGAAGCGGCGTTATACGGTTTAGCGGGTTTATCGTGGAGTGTGGTTGCTCTAGGGATATCGCCTTACCTGGAACGCTTGTTTGATTTGGTAACGCCAATTCGTTTAGCAGAATTATCCAATCCGAATCGCCCTTTACTGAAACGCCTAGCAACGGAAGCACCGGGAACGTTTCAACATACGCTTTTTGTGGCATCTCTAGCGGAAGCGGCGGCGCGAGAACTCCACTGTAATGTCGAATTAGTTCGAGCTGGTACATTATACCACGATATCGGTAAAATGCACGATCCGTTAGGATTTATTGAAAATCAGATGGGAAATCCTAACAAGCATGATGAAATTAATAACCCGTGGAAGAGTGCAGAGATTATTAAAAAGCACGTTTCGGAAGGATTGGTGATGGCACGCAAGCATCAGTTACCGAAAGCTATTCGTGATTTTATTCCAGAACATCAAGGAACGCTACTGATTTCCTATTTTTATTTTCAGGCTCAACAAAAAGCGCAACAAGAGGGTAGTTCGCCTGTAGAGGAGTCAGATTTTCGCTACGATGGTCCCATTCCCCAGTCACGGGAAACAGGTATTGTCATGCTAGCGGATGCGTGTGAAGCCGCGTTGCGAAGTCTTAAGGATGTGAGCCTAGAAACGGCGTTAGGGACGGTGAATAAAATCTTCAAAGCCCGTTGGCAAGATAACCAACTAGTTGATTCTGGACTAACACGGGAGGAGTTGTCAATCATTGCTGAGGTGTTTGTCACGGTTTGGCAACAATACAATCATCAACGTATTGCTTATCCGAAAGGGGCGCTGAATTGTAAGTGAGTAGAGTGAGGGGGAGATGGGGAGATGGGG
>DNGI01000081.1:0-6902 GCA_003486645.1 Cyanobacteria bacterium UBA11370
TTTAAGTGAAATACATTTTATTTATTTTTCTTCTCCACTCCCCACTCCCCACTCCCCACTCCCCACTCCCCCTACTTAACTCGTCCACTTCTAATCATACTAATCATTAACCACAAACCAATTAAACTAGCGAGTACAAAAAGAATTCCACTCACCCAATAAAAAATTGGATTACTGGGAGCTTGGGAAAAAATCATTGCAGCACCAATTAAAATGGCGGCGGTTACAATACCAAATGTTAGTCTATTTCCCACCCCATCAATCGTGCGACGAAACGGTTCCAACCCTCGCACAGCCACATTCCATTGTAAGGTTTCAGACGTGACCCGATCTAATAACATTTCCAATTGACGAGGCGCATCTAGTGATAGTGTTTTAATATCCAATGCCGCTCTTAAAAGGTCTTGTAAGGGAGCGTGTCCAATTAATCGTTGCCGGAATAAATCTGCCATTAAGGGTTTAATTTGTTCGATTAAATTGAAATCGGGGTCGAGTTGGCGAGTTACCCCTTCTAAATTGGCTAGGGTTTTAGCATACAAGCCCATATTACTGGGAAGACGAATTTCATGTTTATGGGCAATTTGTAACATTTGATAGGTTAATTGGCTAAAGTTAATTTCGGCGATGTTTAGGTTGTAATAACGTCGGAGTAATCGGTCAAAATCGTTTTGCAAGAGAGCTAAATTTACGGGTGTGGTAGACTCGGCTAAGTCTAACGTTAATTGACTACAACGCTTGCCATCTAAATTAGCGATCGCTAAAATTAATTCGATTAAAATCTGTTGGGTGCGGGGGTCTAAACGACCCATTAAACCAAAATCAATCAGAGCAATACGCCCATCTGGGAGATAAAATAAATTTCCGGGATGGGGGTCGGCATGAAAGATGCCATCGATATAAAATTGTTGAAAATACGCTCTGACTAATAAATTGGCGATCGCTTGGCGTTCAGCCTTGGTATTGCCACCATAGGTTGCCCCCTTCCAGTCAGCCAGTAAAAGGGGAACTCCATTCAGCCATTCCATCACCAGTAACTTTTCACTCGTTAAGTCCCAGTGAATTTCGGGTAGAACAAGCTGTTGAGGATCGAACCAGTAACTCTTGGAAAGATTGCGGCGTAAAAGGTCAGTGTAACTGGCTTCTTGAGTAAAATTTAATTCAGCTCGTAAGGCGGTTGCAAATTCTTCAACAATAGAGACTAAATTGTAATATCGTCCCATCTGAGTACGATTGACTAACCGTGCTAAACCACGCAGTAATCGAATATCTTGTTCAACAATTCTATCAATGCCGGGTCGTTGAATTTTGACTGCCACTTCACGTTGATCAACTAGAGTAGCGCGATGGGTTTGGGCGATAGAACCTGCGGCGACAGGTTGGTGATGAATGGTGGCAAAAATTTGTTCTAAAGGCTGATTAAGTTGTTTGCGGATAACCGTTTCTACGGCTTCCCAGGCGACAGGCGGAACTTCGGCTTGTAGGGAGGTTAAGGCTTCAATATAGCTTGGAGGTAACAGATCCGGGCGCGTACTGAGGAGTTGTCCTAGCTTAACGTAAACAGGACCTAATTCTACCAAAATATTACATAACACCAATGGGGGCGGCAATGACGGTTCCTCTGGTTTCCCTCCCAAGAGAAGTCCTCGCATATACCCCCAACCATGTCGTAGCACCACATTAACAATTTTTCTTTGACGAGAACTGGTTTGGGCAAGACTTGAAAGCACACGCACTTCTTCCTGAATAGAGTTTATTTTGGATTTTAGATTAAACCTGTCTTGAAAATGGGGAGCGGGGAGTGGGGAGTTGGAATGACTACTTTAACTTTAGAGTTGATCAGGGCGATCGCACCTCAGCACTGAGAGGGGGAGATAAAATTGCTGCTTTGAATTTAACTCTCAAGTTTCATCTGAGCAAAATGTTCTAACAGCAGGCGATGGGTGAAGATGTAACCGCCGCCTACTTTTTGTAGGAAGATGCGATCGCTAGCGTAGTCGAGAAAACGGGCATAGTTCCAGGGAATATAACCATCACGATAAAGGAAAAGGTGCAAGATGAAGTCTGGGATGCAGGTTTTACCACCTCCAACAATCAACCTAAAATTCAGCGGATAACTCAGTCCAATAATAAGGTTAATAATCAGCTCAATAATCGAACTTGAAAACACCCAACAAATCAGCCCAACACCAACAATCGAACTTAAAATCAGCCTACGCCTTCCATTTGTTGCTGCTTTCCAATACCATTTCAGGGTTTCTGCTTTTAGTTCTTCTATTTGTCCCATTTTTCCCTTAGCCGAGGAGAGAGATAGCAGCGCAAAACTTAGCCCATGAATTAGCCCATAAAACAGCCCATAAAACAGCACATCACTCAGTTGATCGCTTACCTTTTCAATCACCCCAAAATTTAGCCCACCAATCACCCCACCAATCACTCCACTAATCAGCCAACTCATTAAGAAAATTACCAGCAGACAAAGTGTTATTTTACCTTTACTCTGCAACCATGTAGACTGCATTCCCTGGATGTAAAATACTGTTTGCGACTGCTGAACCATCCTTTTAGCCAGCCAAGTTAGCCAACGTATAGATTGAACTTCCGAATAGTATTGCTCAATTTTAAAGCGAGTAGGGCGACGAAACATCCGCTTAATATAGGCATCAAATAGCTGTTTTCGTCGTTCTTCCATAACTTCAGGTTTAGGCAATTCTTCAAGGGCTACTCCTTCATAAGCCAGAACCATAATATTGAGCATTAACGGTGACTTGGCTAACTCCTGTAACGCTGTATCCCCTGCAATGAATGCTCTCAACCCTGTCAAATCAGTATTAATAGTATCTAAATAGTAACGGATTTGTTCTGGAGTGAGGGACTTTAAATAAATTGCACTTTGAAAGTTGAGACGGTTAGAGAGTTGTTCGTAGTCTTTAATGCGGCTACAAACTACCATTGGAGGCGGATAATTTTGATGAAAATCATTCAAGGCAGCAACACAACTCTCTCGATACTCCGCTTTCACTTCATCTAAACCATCTAGCAGCAGCAAAAGTTCTTCTCTTTCCAACCAATCCCCTACAATTGACTTGGGAATCTGATACTTACTGGTCATTTCTTCCACCAGCCAATACCCAATTGCCTGCTTCTTATCTGCCCAAGATGATAAGTTAAAGACTACAGGAATACGGTAATCTAAACCCTGTTCGGAACGGTTAAGCAAGTCGCGGGTGAGTTTTAGTAAAGTAGTGGTTTTTCCCGCCCCTGGTTCACCTAAAATTAGCAGTGTTCGTCCCTCACCCAACTGATCAAAAATGGAAATAATTTTAGTTTCCTTGGGTAAAGGCTTTTGCGTTTCATCAGCCGTTTCTAATTCCATGTTCCAGGCAGAAACTACCGCATCCGCGTGTTTTTCTAAACCCAATTCTATCAATACTTGGTCATGTAGAGAGTTTTCTAAAACACCTTCAACCCAGAATTTCCTAACTTTATTCAGGAGGGCTTGGCGATTTTTTACTTGCTGTGGTGTCAGGCGACGTAGCCGTATTTCAGCGTCTTCTCGTTCTAACATAAATAAAGTAAAAATAGAAAAATACTCTAACTCATAAAGCTATCTGTCTCTTGCCTTTTTTCTAGTATTGTTCGTTTAATTGTGTCTAGCTAGTTAGAAGTTGTTTTGGTGCGAAAATGAGCGATAGCAGACTGAGTAATGTGTTGAATTTCGGCAAAATCGGGATAGGGAAGTTGACTATCGATACCCAACCATAATAGATATTCAATATTACCAGCCGGACCCGTAATGGGCGAATAGGTTAACCCTTTGTACCTCCAGCCTAATTTGTGGGCAACTTGTAGGATTTGGGCGATCGCATCCGCCTGATCATTCGGATCGCGGACTACACCTTTTTTGCCAACTCGTTCTCTTCCAACTTCAAACTGGGGTTTAACTAATAAAACGACTTCACGCGGGACTTGTAATAAGTTCCATAACGCCTCCAGAATTTTAGTTAATGAAATAAACGATACATCCACAACACTAAAATCAGCAGGTGGGTTTTCACCATACAAATCAGTCGGTTGAAGATAGCGTAAATTCGTGCGTTCTTTTAAAATCACCCGACTATCATTCCGCAAATTCCAAGCCACTTGTCCATAGCCAACATCAACCCCATAAACGAGTTTTGCGCCTGATTGTAGTAAGCAATCCGTAAAGCCTCCTGTAGAAATTCCGCCATCCAGACAAATGCGTCCTTCTACTGAAATTTTAAATAATTCTAAGGCTTTCGCTAGTTTTTCACCACCTCTAGAAACATAAGGCGATTTTTCCTGAATTTCAATTTTTGCGGTTGTTTCTATTTCCGTTCCAGGTTTATCAATCACCTGTTGATTAATGCGTACTTTTCCAGCACGAATCAACCCTTGTGCTTGTTGTCGTGATGAACACAAGTCACGTTCTACTAATAAGATATCGAGTCGTTGTTTAGACAAATTAGGGTTGGATTGAGTCGCACCTACTTGTTTATATCTTTAGCATAACTTACGCCAACTCCTCATTTAAACCCTAGGAGTAGGAGTAGGGTGGGTATTGCCCACCTAACCTATAGAGTTTCGGAGTAAGTCCTATTTAGATGAGGATACCACCTTTTTCTTCAACAATAAACTCAAACCTAAAACCGCTAGACTAGCAGCACTAATAGCTTGAGGTTCAGGAACAGAAGTAGGTTGTCTAAATCCTCGAATAACGAACACTTGATTGAGACTTTGAGAGGACAAGAGAAGATCTCCTGTTACTGGATCAATAGTCGATCCGATTGGGTTAGCGATATCGGTTAAAAAATCTTGACGAGTATCGGGTTTTGGATCACCATTATCATCGATCGCATAGGCGGCAATTTTCCCCGCATCATATTCCAAGAGTAAAAGGCTGTCTTGATTAAATCCCGGATTTCCAGCTTTGATATAGTTAAAACTATCCAGTCCTCCACTTAATTCAATACTTTTACCAGGCGGGTTAATATCATAGGTTCCTGAACCATCGGGTTTGATCGTTGTATCATAAAATAGATTAGCATTGTAAGAGGTAAATTTGAGCCGACCTGCGCCAGCAAACCCTTTGGGTACAAAGTTTAATCCGCCTGTTGAAGGAGGAATTCCTAATGTATTGAGATCAATTTGTTTATCAGGATTAGTGCTACCTTGCTTAATTTGACCGATACTATTATCATCAAAGGACGTGTAGAACAAGACATCTTGCTTAGGACTATAGGCTAAACTGGCATCAACTCCTCCTTGATTAATTCCAGGAGCGTTGGCAAAAAAAGATGCAGGTTCAAAACCGATAATGCGATCGTTATTATCCCGCATTACTGTTACCGCAAAAATTTTGGCATCCAGGGTATTTGCAGCGCCACCAATTAGAAGTATGTTGGGATCTCCAGCTTTAAACGTCATACCTGCATAGGTTTCTGGAAGATTCGGTATTACACCTAAATCAGTTACTGAGTAGAAATTTGAGAACGATGGGGCTAGTGCTGCTGCTTGTGCTTTACTAATGAAAGCGAGGGAAAGAAAAACTGTACCAACAGTAGCGATCGATACCTTTTTCATCACGGTTGAAGTCGTCATAAAACTTACTCCTCAAACGAATAAACGCTGATGGGTTATAGGTAACGGCTAATGGAGGAGAGACTATTGAACAATTAGCGTCAAACTTTCAGTTTATATCTGTGCGAAGTATAACAAACCAGAAAGAATTAAAATGAATTCTGTAACTCCTGAACGTCTGAACTCCTGAATTCTGGATTCTCTCTTAACATTTTTACCTGTCAGGAGTTAGGATTAGAGACTCATGAACTCCTCTACACTTTGCTTGATTAGACTCTGGCTTTAGCCGTTACTATTTTATAGTTAACCAAAGTTTGCCGCTGTATGCAAGGCTACTGCGATCGCCTTTTCTACCGCAACCGCTTTTTGTTCTACAATAACCTGTTCGCTAACCGTGCGTTGAGCAACAACACCGCAAACGCAAGCTGCCGCAAAGCCATAAACTGCCGCCATTTTAAATAACGTGCCGCATTCCATCTCATAATTAAGAATATTTAAACGGCGGTATTCTTCAGTAATACCGTGAAGCGATCGCAGTAAATAAGGATTCGCGGAATCTCTCCGTTCTTGTCCTTCATAAAACGTATCGACTGATGCCGTTATACCCATATAATATTCAATTTTTAATTCCCGTGCTGCTTGAACTAATGCGACTGTGAGAAACGGATCAGCTGCGGCAGGATATTCAACAGGTGCAATATCATTCGCCGCACCTTGCTTACATAAGGCAGCATTACTAATAATAATACTTCCAACGGGTATATAGTCTTGAATTGACCCACAAGTGCCAATACGAATAATTTGTCGAATCCCCAATTGCACCAACTCATTAACAACAATACTCAGGGAAGACGCACCCATACCGCTAGTCGTTGATAAAATAGTGTGATGATTGGGTAAGCTGCCCAAATAAGTATTTAAACTCCGATTTGCTGATAGTAAACGCACATCCTGTAAATATCCTTGAGCAATCTGACAAGCGCGTTCCGGATCACCCGATAATAGGGCAAGAGTAGGAGGTTTTGAGGTAAATTCATCTTGCCCAAAGCCAAGGTGATACATAAGGTTTTAAGTATTAACTATTGAACCTCAAGCCTAACACCTGACACCTAAAACTTATAAAAATAGGTGAGAACTGCCAAAGCCACAAATAGAGTTAGGAGTACCCATCGCCCCCGTTTAAGCATTTGATCAAGATAGCGTTCCATTTCTTTTGTTTCTGTAACTTATATTTAGTATAAATCTTTAGGTAAAATTTTGACAATCTGAAGCCTTTATTAAGGGGAGCATCCCGTTTTTGCAAA
>DNGI01000081.1:7255-8194 GCA_003486645.1 Cyanobacteria bacterium UBA11370
TTGCAACTTTGGGATGCACCCTTATTAAGTACGTAAGTATTGGGATTCCTAAAATTTGGAAACGTTAGAGGCAAACATCTCCATGAACTACCCACCCCCTTAAACCTAAACATCTTTTTCTCCATTCCCCTATTTTAGACAGCTATGAATCTTAAAACCCTGCACTCTCAATGGAATAAATTGTTACAAGCTTTTGACGTTGAGCCAAGAGTGAGTCAGAAGATATTTTTGGATTTAGTGAATGCTTATTCTAGTCCTCATCGATTTTACCACTCTCTAGAGCATATTCAGCAGGTTTTAGACACGATTGAAGAAATACATCGGCATACCCAGTTAGAAACATTGCTTGATATCAATTTCCCGTTAATTCAGTTAGCAGCTTGGTTTCATGATGCCATTTACGATCCCAAATCTAACAATAATGAAGAAAAAAGTGCTGACTATGCCGAATCTGCCTTAACGGAATTAAAAATACCGATAACTCAGATAGAGCAAGTCAAACTATTGATATTAAGCACCAAAACTCATCAAGCATCACTCGCTGATAAGAATTGTCAAATCTTGCTAGATGCTGACTTATCTATTCTCGGCTCATCCCCGTCAGACTATCAAGCTTATGCTAAAGCGATTCGGCGAGAATATTCTTGGGTTCCGGATGAAGTCTATCAAATAAAACGACAACAGGTTTTACAGAGTTTTTTGCAACGCCAACGCCTATATTTTACAAATCTATTGTTTCTCACTTTAGAACAAAGAGCTAGGAATAATTTAAAACTTGAACTATTGGCTTTATCCTCCTAGCTACCCGACGATCAATGATCTACTTCTCTGTGATCCATTCAAATTTAGGCAGGACTTACGCAAGTGTCACAATGAAATTAACTTGTAGGGTGCGTCAGACCAATTTATTGATCGAGATAATCAGGGTTTGCTCGTCTG
>DNGI01000401.1 GCA_003486645.1 Cyanobacteria bacterium UBA11370
TAGGCTCCATCCCAGTTCGGAATCGGTAGGCGTAATTGGGCGCGGACACGGCTGCTGAAAAACTTTTCTAGCACTAAGCCAAAGGCTTTTTCAGAAGCTCCCACTGGGGCATCCGTTACACCATCAGGTTGTAAAACTTTCCCCCGCATTGTATCAGCCAAATGGGAAAGATACACTTTTAGATCGCTTCCTGATTGTACCTGTTCGGAGTTTGAATTTTTGAGTTCGGAATTAGAATAAGTTTTTTTATTTAATTCCGAATTCCTGTAGAGATGTTCCAGCAGAATGTCTCTACATTCTGAACTCTTGGATTGCTCCTTTGAGGACTTTCTATTGTACTGTCCAAGGGGAAATAATTTACACCACAGTGGTGTCACCAGTGTCAACGTACCAACCCCACAAGCTAACCCTCCGACTGGATTTCCCCAGGAGGCAATGCCAATTATCACTAATCCAGTTCCCAGTAACCTCATCGCAAATATCTGTTTTTTACTGAGGCATTTCGACGGATTAGCAACCACAGCTACTGACTTAGACTTAGTGCTAAGTGCTTGAGATAAGTTACTGCCCTCATAATTCTGAGAACGTTGAGAATAACAATGGCGTTGGCGAAAATCAGCAATGAGTTTGGGATAGAGAATAACTGGATAAGTCCCCATATTTTTGACCTAAATGGTTAGTCCAAGGCTAGAGCCATGTCGTGTTAAAATCTCTGGTTTGGCGGTTTGATCCATAAAAGACAAAATCCTTTTTTTGCCTCCCGTTGTCCCATTTTTAACTTGACTGGGAGCGAATCTACATCCTGATTGCAAACCTTCAAATAGTCAGCATTCCAACTCATTAATTGACGTGCATATTTCCCTTCATCCGAATTAGCCCAGCGTAAGGTTTCAACCTCGTCGGCTGTAAGTTTCTCTCCAGCAACATAGCCACCTTTGAGGACAGGGGGAACTGTTATACCAGCAACAAATCCAATAACTAAGATAACCCCAACTGCTATCGCGCCTGGTAATATTGATGTAAAGAACCTGCTAGCTTCCTGTCGCTCTGCCTTGCGAATTAAATCTCCGGCTGCTTTGGCGATCGCTTCTTTTTGACGCTCAACAATTTCCTTCTCAACCAAATCCATCGACTTAGTAATAGAGTTGAACCAGCGATTGAACATTTCATCAATTTCTACTGGCTTCTCATTGAGCAGAGTTTGTAAAGTTCCGGTGGCAAGGAGGATGACGAAAAGTGGATCGCCCTCGCTATAACCTGTTTGAGCGACTAGCTGGAAAACTTTACGTTTAAACTCTTCAGAGCGTCCCTCAAGTAATTTTTCAAGTAAGGAAGAAGTCGCCATTTCTAATTCAGAATTTGGAGTTCGGAGTTCGGAGTTAGTTAAGAGTTCAGAATTCGGAGCTTTTAACTCCTAACTTCTAATTCCTAATTCCGGATTGCCGCCATTACGCCGCAGGCTTTTTGGGTTTAGCACTGTGAACTTTGAATGATTCAGGTGTCAGAATACCTAACTCATCAAGATTAGCTACAAACATTCGCAAGTAATTGACAATGCGCTGTTTGGGTAGTGCAGAAATCTCTAAATTTTCCTTACTACCTGCCATCTCAAATGTCCACATTTTTTGGTCAATCACATTCTTTTCAGAAGTACCGAGTCTTGGCAAAACCACCTGTGGAATATTCTGTTGCCTCACAATCTGCTCAAGCTTGGGATAGTCTTGAAACACTTGTGCCCAGTCATCTTCATCTGAGAAGGCATAGTTTTTAACCAGGATATGTTTGATTTTCCCGTTGAACTTTTCGGCTGACTCTATAAATAGAGTAATTGAGTCATGCGCTCCGGTACAAACAAACCACTTGTAGATTTCTAGCCCATACTCTTGACCGATATCTTCTAGTAAACCATTGCGGTTAATCCAACCTGTAACTATCAATTCAATCTGACTTGGTAAATTGACAATTACGGGTCTATCCAGGGAGAGATTGAATATTATATCAGCGTCGTTGGACTTTTTCTCAATCTCACTGAAAAAGACGGTTTTGGAGTTATCGGGGTAACGCGCTGCTACATCGGGATTGCTGCGATCGCTATCAATCAGATAATATCTCAACTTCTTGAGATTGAGGTAGTAGACTAACGCCCTTGTATAAAAACTCTTCCCCACACCACCTTTTTCCCCATCGATAAAATGAATTTGGGACATTTACCCCCCCCTTATTCTTTTCCTTCTCTACAACGCTATAAACCGCCTGGATCAAATGTCTGTACAGACTGCCAAACATCGTTTTCAAGCTCATGAGATATCACTTCTTCCTCTGGCAGGGGAGACTGAATTTGCCTCATCTGCATCATTGGTACTGGGACTTGAGACATCATTTGTACTGGAACTGGAGATATTCCCTGTCGCTCTATATCAAAAACAGTCCTGAGATAATTGGCTTGCTCTTCCAAGACAAGAATCATGTTTTGTGCAAGTTTTTTTAACTCTTGCCTTTTCTTTTTTCCTGACTCCTGATAAGCCTCTGGTAGCCAAAAAGCTCGTAGTGCTTTGAGTATCATTTCATGGGAAATGATTGATGTCTCCTGTTTTTTGAGATAATTCAGTAATATCCCGTCTGGAGTGGATAACAAGGGTCGAAACCGAAAATTGATATCTAATTGCTTGGTCATTCTCTTTTACCCCTGCTCTTTTCCACAGACATTACCCCGTAGCCATTACAGCTTCTGAAGAAGCTACCGTACCCAGAAAATAAAGATACATCCCGTAGGCATCGCACAGTCTAGAGCCAAGTTCTGAGTTTTGTAGCCGTTCCGGAAGGCAAATATTGGCATTCCAGTTAATATCGGTATAGGCAAAATGATTTTCCAGTTCGCAGCGCATATAGTCTGCTGTACCACCGCACAGTACAACTTCATCAAGGTAGACTTGACGGGGTAGAACCTCCCTTAACCAACTACAAAGCGCCCTAGCGTACTCAATTCGGCAAGCGTTAACAGCATCAATGAGCTTTTGTACTTCCTCGCAACGGGTTTCAGGGACACTGGAAAGCGCTAAGGGTGACAGATAACGGGTTTCAAGTTTATCACCAGCTTTTGCGATCGCAGAAGCTAACTGTGCGGTTGAGGGTAATCCAGCAATTCGACTCTCCACCAGTTCCACTAATTTGATGAAACCCAGGTTTGAGGTGGTACGTTTGTTCACCTGTCCCCGTTCAGAAACCAGTACAGATGCGTTTCTGTAACCTACCATGACGACAGCAACGGTTTTACGCTTTGCCACATCACCCAATTGATGTCGATGGATCATGTAGATTCCACCCCCTTCGGGTTTGCAGTCAAAATGAGTTAAATTGACACTTATATTGCCAGTCGGAGTCTGGAAATCCTTTAGTCCATCTACCAGGAGGGAGTGTAGCTGCTTACCGCTTTCATACTCACTCGACGGCATGAGTATGGCGATCGCCGCACTAAACTTATTCTTCAGCTTGAGTTCCTGTGCAGCTACCCACACGGCGGCTAACGTTTTGGGAAAGGCTCTTTCGTATTTCAGAGACGATAATCCTGGATTCCCATTAAACCTCGACTGTGCCAGATAGCCAACCACATAACATTGATTATCAACTGTTACCCAGGCTGAATCTACTGGATCAGCCACTCCAAGTTTTGTTGATTCGTAGTTAGCGATCGCACTTGGCGGTAGAGAAATTACTTCCGGTTCCATATACAGATATTTTTCATTGAGTGAGACATCTGCATACACTCCTTTGGTTGCTGAACCTCCGAAGTCCAACACAATTGTTACGTCCGGTGGTCGGCTTTTTCTTCCCACATTCAAAACTCCTTTTTTTTGCTTTTTTAGCAGAAGGGAAAACCTAGGGATAAGATAGGGATGGTAAAGAGATAGGACAGGTAATTACTAGGGAAATCACAAAAAAATCGTTCATTTTTTAGGGACTTATTGCGGATTATTATCAACAATCCCTGGAAAATAGGATTTTGGAAATCCCTCGTTTATCCCTAGTCAATCCCTAGTTAATCCTTATTTTTTTCCGGCTTTTGACCTATTCAACTCCTTAGTAAGAACTATTTAAGTGATAGCAATCTCCTTGGGTCGGTGTCTATTCCTCCCAAGCTAGAGGGACGAGGAATGAGAAATCATGAAAGCCATATTATATATGGGCTTTAGGCTTTGTTGACTTCTTGTGTAAAGCTTTTATAAGCCCCAAAAAGCCCATTATTTTTACAAAACGAAACACGTATTTCCTGTAAAAACTCTGTTGAGCTACCGAAAAAGATAATCTCTAATTACGCTTTTCTCTTAAGCTCAGATGGGGCTATACTGTTGAGATATCTTAGCAATAATTATCCTCGCGCTCAGGGAGCAAGCCAAGTCCACATCCGTACCGGATTTACTACCATCTGAACGCTGGTAGTGGACAGGCTTGCTCTGCGAGGCCGGATTCCATAAAAAGTCTTTTTCACGCTAGTT
>DNGI01000253.1:0-18768 GCA_003486645.1 Cyanobacteria bacterium UBA11370
CTACTAGCGTTTGTCAACCTTTTTGGGATTTTTTTTTTGAGAGGCTTGAATCCCAGTTCTACCAACGCCTTTGTGCCCCAATGCCAAAATGTAATGATAGATTGAGCAGGAGCTAATGGAGGTGTGTGTGAAGTTTCAGTCAGTGATTGCTACGTTACATCAGTTTTGGGGCGATCGCGGTTGCCTGATTGCCCAGCCCTACGACACAGAGAAAGGGGCAGGAACAATGAGTCCCCATACATTTTTAAGAGCGATTGGGCCAGAACCTTGGTCGGTTGCTTATGTGGAACCTTGCCGACGACCAACTGATGGACGCTACGGCGAAAATCCTAATCGCTACCAGCACTATTACCAGTATCAGGTTCTAATTAAACCCTCACTTGATAATATTCAGGACATTTACTTAGATTCTCTTAAGGCATTAGGTATTCATCCTGAAGACCATGACATTCGATTTGTAGAAGATAATTGGGAGTCTCCCACCCTAGGTGCTTGGGGTGTTGGTTGGGAAGTTTGGTTAGATGGGATGGAGATTACCCAGTTTACCTACTTCCAGCAGTGCGGCGGAATTGATTGTCGCCCGGTTTCGATTGAAATTACCTATGGTCTGGAGCGATTGGTCATGTATCTTCAGAACGTGGATGCCTTTACAAAAATTCAATGGAGCGATCGCATTACTTACGGTGATGTTCACCTTCAGGGAGAAGTAGAACAATGCACTTATAACTTTGAAGCTTCTAACCCAGATTTGCTATTTACTCTATTTAGTCTTTATGAGCAGGAAGCAGACCAACTCAGCCAAAAAGGATTAGTGATTCCTACTCTTGATTATGTTTTGAAATGCTCTCATACTTTTAATTTACTGGATGCTAGAGGCGTGATTTCGGTTACAGAGCGGACGCGATATATTAGCAGAATTCGTAACTTGGCAAGACGAGTTGCTCACCTGTATTTGCAGCAGAGGGAGACTTTAGGATTCCCCCTCAAGGCTGCATAGGCTTAAAAGATTACTGCATGATTATTGATAGTTGGTGATACTTTGAGTGAAGGTTAATTTCTTGTCGGAACAATCAAACTGCGTTGAGAATTAGACGTTGAACTGATCGCCCTGGCTGAAATTTGCCGAGGTTGATAATCAGCTCCTAACTTATTAGCACAAAATCCCAAATCGCGGCTTTGTCCAGGTTCGATCGCTCGTCCCCAATCTAGAGGAGTGACACTATACTGAGATCCTTGTCCTTTAAAGTTCCCATTCCAACTCTGATTAATTGCAGCTTGATTCATCTGGAATTGTACTTGCCAATCCTGAACAGTTGTTTCATCCACATTTGTGACCTCTAAACTGACACAAAATCCGTCTTGCCAGTCGGATCGGATATCAGATACGACTTTCAGTTGAGGTTGACTAGGAGTTGAATCAATTAAACCAGGTTGAGGTTTTAGTGTTGGATTAATCGCAATCGGTTTAGAGTTAATACTTGAAGCGGTTGGGCTATGAGAAAAACGAGTTGCAATTAAGAGTCCCTGAAGTAATTCTTGCTTAGGAGCATCAACAGTCAACCAATCATCCAATAGAATACCACCCGTATCATCACTATTAGGATTCCAACTCCAGTAAGCAAAAGAGAGGTCTTTTTGATTTACGAATTCGATCAATTTTCGTTGCCAAATTCCCTCTTTAGATAGTGTGTCTGTTTGCCGTCCTCCAAACTCTCCAATAAAAACAGGGGCGATTCCTTTTGTGGCAATATAGTTCCAGCCAATTTCCCATCGTTTGTAGAGATTGTTGGGAAAACTTGATTCAGAAAACCAAGGCTGATCGAAGACTCCAGCCCCATATTCATGAGGAGAATAAACGACCTTATTAGAAACAGATAACCGTACCGGAAACCGTTCAACTCCCTCTAAATTAGCACCCATCCAATGAATTTCTAATTTCTGACCTGGAACATTATTCTCAACTCCTTCAACCACAATTAACCAATTGGGATTGATTTTTAAAATAGCATTACCCGCACGTTCAGCTGCCAGTCGCCAGTCAGTAGCTGGGTCATTCGTACCCCAACTAGCACGACCGTGAGGTTCATTTTTTAAGTCTGCCCCAATAATATTAATCTGATTTTTGTAGCGATCAGCTAACATTTTCCAGGTATCAATCCAGTCTTCTTCAGTAAAGCCATCGCCATACCACAACTCTGGAATTCGTTCATCGTTCAAACGGTGAGAATCCAACAGAATCATTAAGCCTTGTCTATCAGCTTCGGAGATTACTGCATCCATCACCTCTAACGGGGATTTACCTTGAAGTTCGGCATTCGCACCAACAGTGTAGTCAATACCACTCAACTCTGAGGCTCTCAGGGATTCTACAGAATAGGGAAGTCGGATCGTGTTGTATCCCAACGCTTTGATTTGGGATAACATTTCTTTGTAATCTCGTTTCCACAAACCATGGGGAACGTGCATTTCAGTCTCAATACCGAACCAGTTTACACCTCTAAGGAGTACAGTTTGACCCTTAGCATCAACAATTTTTGAACCACGGGTAGAAAGGGGTAGCTGAATGGTAATTGCTGAATTCGTAGCCTCTACAGGCTTTGGTGCAAACCACCCTAATCCCATCGCCAGAGAAAATAAAAAAGCTAGCCCAAAACAAATTCCTCGGATAAAGAATTTAAAATTGAAAGGTTTCCGCCGAATGGCGTATTGCCATATGCTGCCAGTGGATTTAACGTGCTTATTAGCAGGTTGTGATCTATAACAGTTTTGTTTCTGACTAGGTGTCGTACTATAACGGTAGAAGCTACGCTTCCAGCTAATATCTTGACGGAATAACCATTGTCGAAAGTGATGGAAAACTCTGACCAGGAAGGCTGATGTGATGTGGGTCAGGTGCGCGATCGGGTGCAGAAAAAATCTAGACATAGTTTTGTGCAAAAGTGACACGCTTGACTTGATAAAAATGAGAACGTTTAATTGACTCAACCCCTGATTAGATGAATGTTATTCCCTTCGTATTACCTTGGGTTTCCTTGAATCCTGATGGAATAATCGTCCGTCTCAACCCCATGTCTGGCAAAGCTTTTAGATAGATGTTATTTGAGAGCTGAGACTGATGTTTGTGAGACAGTGGGATCAAATTCTATTGAGGAAATTTTTCTCAATAGATGAGCTAATCCAAATCTATCACTCATACTTAAGGAACAACATCTAGCTGAATATTCCAATTGTGACGGCTGTTAATCGCCAAAAGTGCCCCATTTCAAAATAAGGTAAGCAAAACCAAATTGTATTCGCTTTTACGAATCTGTTTTTCACTCTTCATAATAGCTTCAAAGAAAATAGGTAGACAATTAGGGTCAATAAATACTAACTTTAAGATAGCAAAAGTTCAGTAGGTTCACTTACCTGCAATTTCTTCTGCCAACTATTAAAGGAAAGCAGAAGCAAGTAGGATTAGATGATTCCGAGCCTTTTTGAGTTTCACAATCAATACTGGAAATTGTCACTAGGAACTATCAACTATGACTGGCTCTCCACTCAAACGATTCGTCGTTACACCCATGATCATCTCGGCAAGCATCTTTGGCGTACTCACCTTACCCCTAGCCATATTTGGTGATCAGGTCATGACCCTCCAATTCCAAGAGGAATCGAAATTTCATGGTCGGCTAAGAGATCCCAATGTAGCAACCCCTTACCTAAGTATAGTGACTGTACTAAGTTTGGCAGCAGGCACTGCCAGTGTGGCTGTAACCGGGTGGCGGCAGTCTTCCCGTAAATCTGCTGAAGTTGAAGCTCAATTATCTAATTTGGCACAGAATCTCAAAGAAAGGGAAGAATTACTAGAATCAATAAAACTCTCAGAATCTCGGTTAACAGCATCTGGACTAGCTTCATTTTTAGATGAAGAACTTCAAGCAGAACAAAAACCCGCTGTGAATGAAGATGTTAACTCTCAACCCGAACCCCATATTAATGAACAGGTAACACCGCACTCTACGCCATCTTTAAATCAAGAAATTAAACCCCAACCGCAGGTAAAAAGACTCGATACCAATTCTCATCAACCTCCCACAGTTCAACCCTTAGTTATTACCACATCTCCCGTTGAAGCTCAACCTGTAACCTCTCCTCAAGTAAACGCACAAACCGCAGCGGAAAAGTTTCCTTCAGCTCAAAATTACATGGCTTATGCCTCCAGGAAACCTGCCGTTGATTCTACTCAAACTGTAACTTCACTAACTCCTTCGGAAGTGGAAAAACTTCAAACTCAACTTCAACAAATTAAGGAACAAATGGAGTCTCTCCATAAAGCACTAGAGGCACAGCAGGGACAAGGAGCAAATTCAGCAAGCCGTACCTATCTGAGAGTTGTCAACTCTTAGTGAGTTAGTGATATATCTCTTGAGTAACACCCCTTTGTTTGGGTGCATCTACCTCGACAATAAATAGCAAAAAAGAAAAATAACCTATCGAGGATAAGGCAAGATATTTAGCCCAGATTATAGGAAAATAGTAAAAGCTACCCTGATTTTAATAAACAACCTAGGGTTTGAATTCAGCTCTTAGATCGTAGGAAAAAAGCTATAGTTACCGATAACTTGTATTCCATCAAACATTAGTGTTCACTGTCCGGAACCTGGCTTGAAAGCATGGTAATAATATGATCGACCTTCCGGCGATTTTGCTCTCCAATCCAAAGCGGAAGAACCTCAGCCTCAGCTAATTGCATAATTAACGAAGCAATATCCTTATCAGAAGCTTCTCCATGAATCAGTAGGACTAACATTGCCTGTAGATCATTTGCCATTTTTTTAGCATCAGGTAAAACCTCCACCGATTGAGTCCAGTGGACAGGGAACATGAGGTGAAGGGGTTGACCTTCTCCCATGTTGACCAATGTTGGTTGATCGAGATTGCAAGTGCCATCGGGTTTTTCATACCAAGGGCGTTGATTTTCCAGGGGTGCTGTATCTGAATTCATCAGAGTACTTACTCCTTACGTCCGTAGTTTTGTCTATTCTAAGCAAGAAATTACTGATAAGTAGGTAGATTTGTTGACACAATTAAAGTTAATTTGTGAGGATCGTCATTGATCATTAGTTCTGAGTAAGGGTTTAAACTAGGTTTACATTTCGTAACTGAGTTGGGTTGACCCTCACCTATTAATACAGACTGATTTATCCTTAACAGTATCTCCCTGAAACATATCTAGCTGACCATTCCCTGGAAATTCCTCATGAAACTCTTCTGGAATTCACTACTAATTTCTTTAGGTATCCTGCTTCCCACTTCAACCTCAGTTGTTTTGGCTCAGTCCCAAAATACTCCTCAATCAGTTGAACAGATAACGAATTCTTCAGAACGGCATCCAATTTTAGAGTCAGCAACTGTAGAGCAGCGATCGCACCCATCTTCACTTCCCACAGAGAATTTATCCACACCTGATTCAGATGTTAACGCGATCGCTCAAGAGAACTTACCTCAATGGGTGTGGTTAAAACCAGTTGGTATTCAGGAAGACAAGGGGGAGGGGGACAAGGAAGACAAGGGGGACACGGGGGACAAGGGGGACAAGGAAGGTTTTTCCTCTCTATCAACTACTGATGAGTACACCCTACCCCAACAGACTTTACAAACAATCGTCATTCCTGATATTTCCCAGGAATTTTCCCCAGAGGCGATCGCATCCGATAACTCCTCTGAAACTCCGGAAACTATTGTCATTCCTGATGCTGAACCCGTCTCCACACCCTCAGTTTTAGAAACGGAGTCTGAGGAAAATACGGAGACAATTACAGCACCGACTCCTGTAGAGTCTACTAATGGGGAAGAGGCAAGGGAAAATACGGAAACCTCAACTTCGCCGACTTCCGAGGAATCGACTGATGAAGTAGAAGCAGGGGAAAATACGGAAACCCCAAGTGAATCTACCACCGAAGAATCAGCCGAACCCCAAACCCCAGAACTCAGTCCAGAAGAACTAGCACGTCAAGAAAAGCTGATTGAAGCTGATCGACTCTATCTTAGGGGAGAATTTGCTGCTGCCCAACAATTGTATCGTCAAGTTAAGGCTCCGTTTGAAGTCGAAAGAGAAGTTCAGGAGCAACCTACAGCAATTTACGATCCAGCCGAATTATCACCCGCAGGCGCAGTCTATTGGCGACAAGCTCAAGCAGGTTTAGAGCAGGAGTTAGAAACCAAGACACTGATACCCCTCAAGTTTTTAGTCGAACAGCAGCCAGAATTTATCCCCGGTCAGTTAAGCTATGCCCAGGCTCTTAAAGAGTATGATCAGCAGGAAGAAGCATTACAAGTATTAGAGCGAGCTACTACTCTATATCCGAATGAGCCGGACTTACTCAAAGCTAAAATTACAGCGTTAGGGGAAGCTGAACGGTGGTTAGAAGCGTCGCTAGCAGCACGTCAATTTGCGCTGTTTCACGCTGATACTGCTCAAGCCGCAGAATTTGAGGCGCTGGCGGATGAAAATTTGGAGCGCTATCAGTCCCATCTGCGTAGTGAACTCCGGGGGAATGCGATCGCTAATGTGATTACTGGGGCATTAGGTTATATTTTCACGGGAAATCTGTTTGGGCCAATTTCCGCCATTGAAACGACTACTTTAATGCTAAGAGGTGAATCTGCGGTTGGGGAACGACTTGCGGAACGGGTACAAGACCAACTACCCATGTTAGAGGATGAGGAGGTGTTGGAGTATGTGCGAGAAGTGGGAAATAAATTAGCAATTGTCGCAGGTCGGGATGAGTTTGAGTATCAGTTTTATGTGATTATGGACGACAAACTGAATGCTTTTGCCTTACCCGGTGGAAAAGTATTTGTGAATGCTGGGGCAATTTTGAAAACAAAATCTGAGGCAGAATTAGCAGGTTTGTTGGCTCATGAATTATCCCATGCCGTTTTATCTCATGGCTTTCAATTAGTAACGGAAGGGAATCTGATTGCTAATATCACGCAATATATTCCTTTTGGGGGTACGCTTACGAATTTAGTGGTACTCGACTATAGCCGGGATATGGAACGTCAAGCAGATGATTTAGGTACTCGGATTTTAGTAGCTGGAGGTTATGCGGCAGATGGATTACATAATCTCATGGTGACACTGAGTCAAGAAGAAAACGATAAACCTTTATTTGCATGGCTTTCAACTCACCCTGATACCGAGGAACGAATTAGGAATATCGAAACTTTAATTGAGCGTAACGGGTACAATCGTTATACCTATGAAGGGGTGGCGCGGCATATGGCCATTCAGGAACGAGTTGGGAAGTTGCTAGGGGAGTATGAAAAGCAAAAAGAGTGTGAGGAACGAGAAGATTGTGAGGAGAGTGAGGAGAGAAAAGAAGAATAAGCCGATTTTGCCTTAACAGTAATAATTGCTTTCAAGATTCGATAGCAGGAAATTTAGGTGAGAGGGTGAATTCGGCGTATTCAAAAGAGGATAATCATTTTGAGGTAGGGGAACTAGCAGATCAAAAGACTAAGTTTCGGGAAGAAAACTATCATGAATGCTAATAATAAATAAGTTGGATTTAGCCCAAAATCTATCATAATTCTGGGCTAATTTTTATGAGAATTTATTAACATTCAACATTTCTGATTGTTTTACCTTAATAAAGATGAATAGAAATTTATCGCTAAACACAGGTACTTCCTACAGGATATAAAATTAAAAAATGTTAATCAATTGGTCTACCTCTCCCCTCTCAGGCACGTAGACCGACATGATACCGAATTATGAGCCAGCTAGATTAAGATCAAATTGAGTACAATTGAGCATCAGGCGATACAATTTCTAAACCGGATTAAATCTATAAATACTAATTTTATGACTTGGTTTAAAACACCCGCTAACTCATCAACTCTCTGGTTTCGCATCGGGTTACTCACTATTTTTTTAGTGTCAGTTGTTCTACGTTTTTGGGGATTAAGTCGATTTAATGCGCTAGTTTTTGATGAAGTTTACTACGCTAAATTTGCCAATAACTATTTAACCGGGACACAATTTAAACACGCTCATCCACCGCTGAGTGCCTATATTATTGCTATAGGTATGTGGATTGGTTCCCATTTACCTTTTGGTCAGGATACCATAAATGGTTTGACAGGTTCGTTACGTACCCCATGGAGTTACCGCTGGCTAAATGCGCTAACGGGTTCCTTTATTCCTTTGGTAGTTGCCGCTATTGCTTATCAGCTTAATCGCCGTCATAGTTACGCTTTAATTGCTGCTTTATTTGCGGCGGCGGATGGTTTATTCCTCGTAGAATCTCGCTACGCGCTCAATAATGTTTATCTCGTTATCCTAGGATTATTAGGTCAGTTGTTCTTTTTGATCGCACTCAGTCAACCCAAGTATCAGCGCTGGCAAAGTTTAGCATTATCGGGTGTTTTTTTTGGGGCTTGTGCCTGTATTAAGTGGAATGGTTTGTGGTTTCTTTTAGGGGTATATTTTGTCTGGGGAACGGCTTGGATTATTCAATGGAGAACTAAACAAGTCACACTTCAAAAGTCCAAATCGACTACGCCAGGTTATACTAACAAAATTCAAACTTCAAAACGTGTCTCAACCCCACTGATAAATCTAACACAATTGAATGGTTTTCACATAATCTGGTATTTTTACATTATTCCAGCTTTAACCTATAGCCTGTTGTGGATTCCTCACCTAATTATGAATCCCAAACCAAAATTCCCAGGATTCTGGGAATCACAAAAATACATTCTGGAATTTCACGAAAAAATCGGAAGTGGATCTGATGTTCATCCTTATTGTTCTCAATGGTACACTTGGTTATTCATGCTTCGACCCGTCGCTTATTTTTATCAAACAGCTCAAACTATTCGTGAACAAGTTCCTGCTTATCCCCCCTTACCTGCGGGATCTGCTAAAGTAATTTATGATGTTCATGCGATGGGAAATCCGATTTTATGGTGGCTATCAACGGCAGCAATTTTAATTCTTTTCTTGCTATTAGTTCAGCGTTTAGTACTAGCGCTAATGGGAGAATTCGCATCAACCACCACTAACTATATAACCTTGTATTTAGTTATGAACTGGCTAGCTAATTTACTTCCTTGGGTGAGGGTGACTCGGTGTATATTTTTGTATCATTACATGGGTTCGTCTGTATTTGCTGGATTAGGTCTTGCCTGGATTATGGATCGTTGGTTACATAGAGAACAACACCAGTGGAAAAATGCAGCTAGGATTGCGATCGCGTTAGTCGTAGTCGCGTTTATTTTCTGGCTACCTATCTACTTGGGACTTCCCTTACCTGCTAAAAGTTATCGACTTTGGATGTGGTTTCGTTCTTGGATTTAAACTATTAGTTGTTGGTTGTTGGTTGTTGGTTGTTAGTTGTTGGTGGAATAGCCTAATAGTTTAAGATTATGTACCACAAGTTTCCCCCCACTCTCCACTCTCCACTCCCCACTCCCCACTCCCTATTTTTAAAACCTAGGATTCAACCACCGCAAAATTTCTTGTTTGAGTCGATTTAAATCGCGGTAAACTTCTTGTTTCATCCACTGTCCAATAGCATCCCATGGAGTAAACACATCTCCTGTTTTCCAACTCACATCTTGCCCTAAAGGAGTAAGATGATTACCAGGTAAGGTTTGAACAGCAACTAGAGTGGGGAAACGCTGTTTTAAAATAGGAGTTAAGCTAATTGTTTGGTCAATCTCATCGTTAGTAAATTTAATCAGTAAGTTACGGCGAACTTCATATTGCTGGGCAATTAACTCATTAGTTTCTATCGGTGAAGGGGTAAACTCTAAGCTAAACATCGGATTCAGTGTAGTCTTAAATTGATCCATAAAAGGAATAGCGCGGCTAACGGGGTAGTTATTAAAGGAAATTAAAATATTGCCAGCGCGTTCAACAGAAAACAAACTCCCAATTAGCAGATGAAGTTTACAACCCATACTATGTCCGATACCATAAATGGGTAGATAGCGTTTACTTAATACTGTTGTTGCTTTTAGGCGATCTAGGGTAGTCTCAAAGCGGTTGAGTACCTCGCGTGCGATCGCTACATGATCAAAGCTACTAATAAAGGGTGTAGCAATGACTGCATATCCCTGATTTCCCAATTGTTCCAGTAACCAGCGGTATGTTACGTGGGGTGCTGCTGCAATGAATGCGCCACCTAGAAAATGTACAATCCCGATGGGACGAGGAGGAATTAAAACCCAATTTCCAGATAGTTCTTGCCAGTCCATGGAGAAAGTATGTAGTTAATCTATCTTTAATTTTGACATCTTGGCTTCAAAATGGGGAGTCGGAACTGGAAAGGAAGAATTTTTATTGATTTGTGTTCACCTTTCATCTAATCATGCTTTTCGTGATAGATTATTAGAATTAGCTATTTTAATGCGGTTAACCTCGAACAGAATAAATCAAGCCTTCTAATTGATCACTAATTAATCAACTGACCGAGCTGATGTCAATTACAAAAGAGTTATATCAAAGAAACGTTATTGCCAAAATATCCATAAACTTACTTAGATTTGTGCGTCAGTATAAATTTATAATTAGTATCATACTTTGTGCCAGTATCATCACAGGTAGGGTATTAGCTCAACATGTACCTATCTATAATAAAAAGGATATTTTTCATCCCATTACCGCTCAAAATGGAATGGTTGCTTCTCAGGAAATCTATGCAACTGAGGCGGGTTTAGAGGTTTTAAAAGAAGGGGGAAATGCTGTTGATGCGGCTGTAACGATTGGGTTTACATTAGCAGTTACTTTCCCAGAAGCTGGTAATATTGGTGGTGGCGGTTTTATGCTTGTGCATTTAGCAAAGGAAAATCAAACTTTAGCCATTGATTATCGAGAAAAAGCGCCTAAAGCCGCAACTCGTGATATGTTTCTAAACGAATTCGGTGAGGTTGATCCAGAAAAATCTCAGCACAGTTATTTAGCGGTTGGTGTTCCCGGTACTGTGGCTGGGCTGACAATGGCACTGGAAAAGTATGGTACTATTCCCCTAGAACGCGCCTTAAAACCAGCGATTGAATTAGCAGAAAATGGGTTTACCGTTTCCGAATTTTTGCACGATTCATTGATTGCCGCTAAGGAACAAATGCAGGCTTCTCCTGCTAGTATGGAAATCTTTTTCAAGCCTGGGCGAGTTCCTTATGAAGTAGGAGAGATTCTGGTACAAAAAGATTTAGCCACGAGTTTGAAACAGATTGCCAAAGAGGGTGCTGAAGCGTTTTATCAAGGTGCGATCGCAGACGCGATTGTTGCAGATATGGCAGCCAATGGTGGTTTAATTACGAAAGAGGATTTAGCCAGCTATAAACCCGTCATTCGAGAACCTATTCAAGGAAACTATCGAGGCTATCAAATTTATTCCATGCCTCCTCCAAGTTCCGGTGGGATTCATCTTGTACAACTCTTGAATATACTAGAAGGATTTCCCCTGGCTGAATTTGGACACAATACAGCCCAAACTATTCATGTAATGGCAGAAAGTATGAAACTCGCCTATGCGGATCGTTCTAAATATTTAGGAGATCCCGACTTTGTATCTGTTCCAATGGCTGGCTTAATTTCAAAACCTTATGCTAACGAATTGCGTCAAAAAATCAATCTAAACCAGGCAACTCCTAGCGCAGATATTATGCCAGTAAATCCCAAAATGGTTACTGAAAGCCAGGATACAACTCATTATTCAGTCATGGATCGCTATGGCAATGCGGTAGCCAATACTTACACCTTAAATCTCAGTTATGGCAGTAAAATAACCGCTGCGGGAACGGGTATTCTATTAAACGATGAAATGGATGACTTTTCGGCTAAACCAGGAACCCCTAATGCCTTTGGATTAATTGGGGGAGAATTTAACGCCATTGAACCGGAAAAAAGAATGCTAAGTTCGATGACACCAACCATCGTTATGAAAGATGGTAAAGTTTATTTGGTAACGGGTAGTCGGGGTGGCAGTCTAATTATTACGACCGTATTGCAGATCATTCTGAATGCGATCGATCATCAAATGAATATTGCCGCCGCTACTAATGGGGTGCGAGTTCATCATCAATGGCTACCGGATCAACTCCGCATAGAACAGGGTTTGAGTGGTGATACAATTAACTTATTAACAAAAAAAGGTCATAATATTTCCATTCAAAATGCCATAGGGAGTACTCAGAGTATTAGGCGGGTTGGAAATTCGTTTCAAGGCGCGTCTGACCCTCGTCAATCGGGTGCATTAACGTTAGGTTATTAAATCAGTAATTCGTTCCAATATAATATGATTAATAGGACTGAAGAAAACTTACTCTCCGATTTACAAAGCCTGATTCAAACGATTGTTAAAGCTCAAACCGATAATTTAGCTGAAATTGTAAAAATTGCGGGTCTAGATACAACGGCAGATTTTGCAGAAGCTGATCTAAGTAGTACTCGACTCAGAGGAATTAACCTAAAAGGGGCTGATCTAAGGGGAACTAACTTATCAGGCGCTAACATTAGGGGAGCTATTCTTAGTAATGCTAACTTGAGCAATGCCAATCTGAGTAATGCTAATCTGAGTAATGCTAATCTGAGTAATGCTAATCTGAGTAATGCCAATTTGAGTAGTACGAACCTGACCAATACTAGCCTGATTCGTACCTGTTTTATTCGTGCTAACCTCAGTTATTCCGATTTAAGAGGAGCTAATTTAGAAGGAGCGGATCTGAGTCGAGTTAATCTGGAAGGAGCTAACTTAGGAGGAGCTAACTTTAGCGGTGCTAAATTTAAAGGAGCTAATCTCCGTAAGGTCAATCTAATTCGTGCTAACTTAAGATATGCAGATTTGAGTAGTGTTAACCTCAGCTTTGCCGATTTGATCTTCACTGATTTAAGTGCAGCTAGTTTGTGCGGTACGAATTTGAATGGAACTGATTTAAGTATTGCTGACCTTAGAGGTGCTAATCTGAGTGGCGCTAATCTGAGAGGTGCTAATCTCAGGGGTGCTACTCTCAGTGGCGCTATTTTACTTGGAGTAAACTTGAGTGATGTCAACTTCAAGGGTGTCAATGTAGATAAGGCTCAATTTGCTAAGACTATAGGAATTTCGGATCACACCAAACTCGATTTGATCCAGCGAGGAGCAATCTTTTCACAATAAATCAATTGAAGTGGCAATGGAAAAACTTACGAAAAGTGGCTTCATAAGCTGTTAGGCATTGAATTGGATAATTTTGAAGGATCACTATTGAGTTCTGAGTTCAGGAATTGAGCCATCAAAAACTATTTTTAACTCAAACCTACTCCCTACTCCCCACTCCCCACTCCCTACCCCAATTGTAAAGCTTAGTTATTATCCTTAGAAAACCTATTCCCCAGTCATGTACCTTTATAGGTGAGAGCCTCTGATTCGGTACTTGGCGATGCCATCTTATTTTCCTACAGCCCCTCAGCCGGAACCGGAAAACAAATGTCCGGATTGCCTATCTATGAAGTTGGACGGAATTCCCGGTCAACCAGAAAGTCTGAACTATCTGGGGATTTTGCCTATCTCCCAACCCCAACCCATTCACCTGCACTTATCTATTCACTTTAATGAGCAGTGGGAATCTCTTAAACAAGGGCGCATCAAATTTGGACTCAAAGGTGGACAACTCAGACTAAAACTGGAAAACGCCGAAATTCCCTACGAGTCTCGCCAACTATCGGGTTCTGTAGAACTCACCCTAGAAACAGCAAGCCAAAAATCAGAAGAGAGTCAAGAGCAAACGGAGGGTATTCTGGCTACAAATTCGCTATTCAATCCGACTAAAACTCTTAGTGGAACAAACGGTTTCATCGAGAAAAGTTTGGGGAGTAGCGATAAATTTGAGCTTAGTGTTTGTCATATTACTACAAAAGTTTCCGAAGAAAATCCAGCTTGGGTCTTTGAAGAAGAAAAGGGTCAACCTATCTTAAAAGGCTTCCTCAACAAGGCAAAACTAGCAACCTTATATGCGATCGCATTTCCTTGCCATGTGGAAGCTACCTTTGAAGTCTCCAGGCGAGATGTTTGTTTAACTGATGCCGAAGGACTATGGCCCGCTGATATTAGTCGTAATAAAAGAGCCGTGTTAGACAGACTGATTATTCAGCGTTTGCTCGAACCCAAATTTAAGCCCTATCTTAGTCGAGCGGAGTTGCACTATGATGGATGATGAATCTCTTGAAGAATTATATATTTTAATCCAACGAGTTGTACAAGCTGAAACCGACAACCTCCCTCAGCTAGCCACAATAACCGGATTCAATCTAGCAGAAGATTTCGCTCATGCTGATCTGAGTCATACGAACCTCAGTGCTACTGAACTAATTGAAGCGGACTTCAGAGGAGCTAACCTTGAAGGAGCGAACCTCCAGGACGCGAATCTCCGGGGAGCCGACCTCCGAGGAACTCACCTGATCGGTGCTAACCTTAAGGGAGCTGACCTCAGAAGTGCCAACCTCAGAGGTGCTGAACTGAGAAATGCTGACCTCACCCAAGCGCAATTGGACGGCGCGAACCTCACCGATACTAACTTAGGTAGTGCTAATTTAAAACTTGCCAACCTTCAGAATGCTGACTTGAGAGGAGCCAATCTTTGCCTTGCCAACCTCTACGGTGCTGACTTAAGCCATACTAAACTTAGGGGAGCTAACCTCGGTAATGCGGACCTGAGAGAAGCAACTCTCAAAGGCGCTTACATGATGCGGGCTTACTTGGGAGGCGCGGATCTTCAAGGTGCCGATCTCGACGGTGCTGACTTGACCGAAGCTGACCTCAACGAAACCAAATTGAGCAATGCTAAACTCAGAGGCACTAACCTACGAAATGCCGATTTAAGCCTGAGTGACTTGACTAAGGTCAAACTAATTCGAGCCAACTTGAGCCATACCAACTTGATCCGCGCCAACCTACGGAGTGCTGACCTGATCCGCACTAACTTCAGCGGTGCTGACCTACGGGGTGCTGACTTAAGCCATAGCGATTTGAGTCTAGCGAACTTATATCTTGCCAACTTAGGCAATACTAACCTAATCCGTGCCAACCTGAGTATTGCTGAACTCGGTGGTGCTAATCTCAGTGGTGCCAATCTCAGCGAAGCTGACTTAAGAGGAGCAAATGTAGCCAATGCTGAGTTCGCCAGAAATCCCGGAATTTCCAGAGAAATGAAACAGGTATTGAGACGACGAGGCGCTATCTTTGAAGATGTGATGAGCGATCGCTCTGGAGTGCTAACTTCGCGCTGATTTTAAGTTGGGGAAAGGTTAAAGGGAAAAGGGTAATGCTACCAAACCTTCTACACAGAGTTTAGGGAAACCTTTAGCAATTTTTGGGCATCTAACTAACAGATGTTAACGTTAAAGTTCCAAGGTGGCAGATGTCTAACGAAAACAAAAAAATTGGCAAACCGCTTGGGGTAAATTTTATTATATTGGCATTCCTGTTAATCATGGGTGAATTCATGCTTACCGCTTGTGGAATAATAACACTTAAGACTAAATCCCCTCAACAGGAACTGAAAAATCAACCTGCCAAAACAGATAAACAGAAAGGCGAAAATCCTGCTACTAAGAGTGATAAACAGTATGAAGCAGAAGGCAGCGATACAACCACTGATGATGACCCCGAATAATTGTTTCTCCTGTTAAAATTCTTGTTCGACGCTCCCAATTATGGAAATTCCCTTCAATTACAGTAACCTAGCCAAAACTCTGCGCGATCGCCGTCAACGCCTCGCCCAATTCATTCATTTTCCAGCAATTCTCTGGTCTGGTCATCGAAGTTCGCGTAACTTTCCAGCCAATACATTCCCATTTCGGGCTAGCAGTCACTTCCTTTATTTTGCAGGTTTACCGTTAGAAAATGCGGCAATTTATCTCAATGAAGGTAAGCTAGAACTGTTTATAGATGAAGCATCTCCTGCTAGTACACTTTGGCATGGAGAAATGCCGAAACGAGAGGAAATTGCTGAGAGTATTGGTGCTGATAGGGATTTTCCTTTGGCGGAATTAGAATTACGAGCAACGGGTGCAGCTACAATTGCTGTTCAGGATAGTTATACTCGCCAACAACAATCTCAAATCTTGGGGCGTACCCTAACATCAGCGCAGGCTTTAGAAGGAATTGATCAGGATTTAGCCAAAGCGATCGCCACTCTCCGATTATCCCATGATACAGAGGCTTTATCCGAGTTACGAAAAGCGGCGGCGGTGACAGTGGAAGCCCATAAAATGGGAATGAAAGCAACCCAAAATTCCACATTAGAAGCTGGCGTGCGAGGGGCAATGGAAGGGGTTATAATTGCCCACAATATGCCCTGTGCTTACAGTAGTATTGTTACAATTCACGGTGAAGTTTTGCACAATGAACAGTATCACCATCCGTTACAACCCGGAGATTTATTATTAGCAGATGTTGGGGCGGAAACTGCATTGGGATGGGCATCGGATGTGACTCGCACTTGGCCTGTTAATGGCAAATTTTCCTCAACTCAGCGGGATATTTATGATATTGTTTTAGCTGCCCACGATCAGTGTATTGAAAAAATTCGTCCGGGTGTTGAATATCAGGATATTCATCTGTTAGCTGCTTCTATCATTACTCAAGGATTAGTAGAGTTAGGAATTTTACGAGGGCAGATATCTGATTTACTGGAAATGGATGCTCATGCTTTATTCTTTCCCCATGGTGTAGGTCATTTGTTAGGTTTAGATGTGCATGATATGGAAGATTTAGGGGATTTAGCAGGGTATGAAGAAGGAAGGGAAAGAAGCGATCGCTTTGGCTTATGCTTCTTGCGCCTGAATCGATCTTTAAAACCGGGAATGGTGGTAACAATTGAACCGGGATTTTATCAAGTTCCGGCAATTTTACATGACCCTGGACGACAAGCGAAGTATCAAAATATGGTAAATTGGGAGCGTTTAGAGCAGTTTGCTGATGTGCGAGGAATTCGGATTGAAGATGATGTATTAGTTACAGAAAATGGGAGTGAAGTACTAACAGCAGCGTTACCCAATCAGGCTGAAAAAATTGAAGAATTAGTGAAGGAAAAATGAAAGCAACACTCACTTTAATACCCGCTGCGATCACCATTTAATCTTTAAAAATAGCCCCACGTCCTATCAACTCAACTTTCCTAATTTCAGAAAGTCCAGAATTTTGCCCAAAACAAGCATTTTCAATATTAACCATTGTCAAATCTACGTGTTTCAAGTTTGCCTCCTTGAGATTCGCATTACTCAGATTAACACCACTTAAATCCGCCTGTTGTAGATTTGCACCACACAAATTAGCCCCACACAAATTTGCATTCGGTAAATAAGCACTGCTCAAATCAGCGTTACTCAAATTAGCACCACTTAAATTAGCACGGGGTAGCATCGTTCTCAAATCTGCACGACTAAGGTTAGCACCCCGCAAGTCAGCATCACGAAGATTCGCATTAATCAAACTCGCATCACTCAAGTCAGTACCACACAAGTTAGCACCACTCAAATCCGCATAAACCAAATCAGTACCGCTAAGAATAGCATCCATCAGGTAGGCTTGCTTCAGGTTCACCAGATGAAGATTATTACCACCCAAATCACTACCATGAAAATCTGCCCCTCTAAGATCCGCGCCATTAAAATTAACACCTCTGAGATTGACACCTGCAAAATCCGCCAACGGATTTCGCCCTAGAACTCTTGCCAGTTCAAGAAAGTCATTTATACCTACCTCAATCAGCCGCTGGATTTCCGTTTGCAGATCCAATCGGGATTGTTCATTAGTCATAGATCCATTTCACCCGACTCATATACAGCCTCAATTTATTAAATCGATTAAAAGTGATACCATTTGGGATAAGAATGGCAACATTTTAAGTCTTAAAATCATCCACTAGCAAGACTAGGCTGCGATCGCATCCTGTGAAGCACCCACCATCCCCACTCTAAAACCCAAATTTTTGTTAATTATTTCATCCATAAGAGTTTTGCCTTGAGTCAATTATTGTTTAACGATTTTCAGCCAATCGCTGCGATCGCCACCACTCCCACCGCCGCCCAAACACTGCAACCTCTCTGTCAAACAACAGGTGCAACCCTTTGGGTTCCAGAATCTTTCAAAACTGATGAATATAAAGACGTTCCATTAGAACATCTCTACACAGGTTCTCTCAAAACTCACATTACCTCCCTTTGGCACAACCACCGTGCTTTTATTTTTTGTCTGGCAACCGGTGCAGTTGTACGATTAATTGCCCCTTTACTAGAAGATAAATCTCGTGATCCAGCCGTTATTGTGATTGATGAAAAAGGTCAATTTGTGATTAGTTTATGTAGCGGACATCAAGGCAAAGCCGATCAACTAACACGAATGATTGCGATTCAACTCGGAGCAACACCTATTTTAACAAGTGCTTCTACAACCTTAGATTTACCAGGTATAGATATATTAGGTATTCCCTTTGGTTGGCAACGTGGCGATGGAGATTGGACAGGTGTAAGTGCAACAATAGCGCGGGGTGAACCTGTTGAAATTATTCAAGAAGTAGGTTCTACTCTATGGCAAAACCATCTACCCAAAAAACATCCATTTCAGTTTGAATATCCTAAATCCCTGGCAGCGGATGGGGTAGCGGATGTAGCGGATGTGGCAACGGATTTTGTACCGGATGTAGCGGATGTGGCAGCGGATTGGATAGCGGATGTAACGGATGTGGCAACGGATTTTGTACCGGATGTAACGGATGTGGCAGCGGATTGGG
>DNGI01000253.1:19059-27073 GCA_003486645.1 Cyanobacteria bacterium UBA11370
CGGATGGGGTAACGGATGTAACGGATAAGTTATGTGTAGAAATAGAAGCTGCTGAAAAAACCAATAACCCATCCGTTACATCCGCTACCCCATCCGTTGCCAGGGTTTGGATTAGTTTTACTCAGCGGCAATTTTCACCTCAATCAGATTTCCCTAAAGTTCAATGGCATCCACGAGTATTATGGGTAGGAATTGGTTGCGAACGGGGTACATCCAGAGAATTAATAGAAATAGCCATTGAACAAACATTTAAACGCTATCATTTAGCCCAAAGCGCGATCGCTGGAATTGCTACTATCGACATCAAAGCCGATGAAGTCGGATTAGTAGAATTATGCCGCGATCGCAATTTTCCCTTACGCACTTTCCCTGCTGATATTCTCCGTTCAATCCCGGTTCCCAATCCTTCAGTCATTGTAGACCAAGAAGTCGGAACTCCCAGCGTTGCCGAAGCCGCCGCTATCTGCGCTAGTTTAACCTCCACACCTCACACCCCATCCCCCATACCCCTACTAGTTCCCAAACAAATTTTCCATCCCCCAATCCAAAATCCAAAATCCAAAATCCAAAATCCAAAGGGTGCAGTAACAGTAGCGATCGCTCTAGCGGAACAGGAATATACTGGACGTACTGGGCAACTCTTGCTGATTGGTACGGGACCCGGAAAATTAGATCAGATCACGCCAGCGGCTAAAACGGCGGTATCCTTGGCTGATGCAGTAATTGGATATTCTCTGTATATTGATTTAATCGCTCCAATTTTGCGTCCAGGACAAATTATAGAACGCCTCCCCATCACCCAGGAACGCCAACGGGCGCAACGGGCAATTGAACTAGCACAATGGGGATTAACTGTAGCTGTTGTTTCTTCTGGCGACTGTGGTATTTATGGAATGGCGGGGTTAGTATTGGAGGAACTCAAAACACAGGGTTGGGATGGTAAAATGCCCGGAGTGCAAGTGTTTCCCGGTATTACTGCCCTACAAGCCGCTGCTTCTCGTGTTGGCGCACCCCTGATGCACGACTTCTGTGCGATTAGTTTAAGCGATTTATTGACACCTTGGGATGTGATTGAAAAGCGTCTAGAGGCGGCGGCGGCGGCTGATTTTGTGATTGCATTGTACAACCCCCGATCGCGTACTCGCACCGAACAACTGGCGATCGCCCACAGGATCTTACTCAATTACCGCAATTCCCAAACACCCGTTGCGATCGTGCGTTCTGCCTATCGGGAGGATGAAGAAATTACGTTAACAACGCTTGACAAATTGCTAGATATACCGATTGATATGTTAACTACTGTGTTGATTGGTAATCAAAGTACGAGTATTTATGGGGATTGGATGATTACTCCACGGGGATATTATTAGGACTTACCCATTAACAAGAGACTTAACACCGTGATTGAGAGCCAAAATCCAAAATCTAAAATACAAAATCTAAAATCCAAAATCCAAAATGGATGAATGTCTAACGCCAATACGCTACCCGCGCATCTAGTCCGTGCGATCGCAACAGATAAGACACACTTTCAGCACTAGCACGGTTAGGAAAGGCTCCCGCATTTACAAATCTACCCCGTCTAGAATCATCTGAAATCGCAGTAGGTACGTATTGTTGCACTTGAGTGAGGGTATTACCACTACGTACTGGTACAACCACTACATAGCCAGTGGCCTCAGATTCTTTAGCAATGATCCCTAATTCTGCTAGAGTCTGAGAACCAGCAATGCCATCAACGCGCAAACGATTTGCCCTCTGAAACTGTTTGACCGCTTCCTCTGTTTGCACACCATAAATACCATTAACTGGGCCTGGATCAAACCCTTCTTCTCTTAACTTTTGCTGAAGCTGACTCACTGCTGATCCACGATCACCAAAGCGTAATTCCTTTATACTCTGGGTTTGAGTCACTTCCTGACGTGAAGAAGTTCCCGGAAAATTGGGAGGAGGTGGCAGAGTTCCTAGTTCCCTAGGGGGGGGCAGAGTTCCTACTGGTCTGGGAGGTGGTAAAGTTGTTAGGGAAACCGTTCGATTCACAGGGGACTCACTTCTCACACGGGACTCGGTTTGATTAAATAACGCAGCTTTGGTTGATTGCCCAACAATACCATCAGGAGCTAAACCTTGGTCTTGTTGGAATCGAATCACAGCATCCTCTGTTACTTGACCAAAATAGCCTGTTGGCTGCCGATTGAAATAGTTCAGTTCCTGCAAACGTTTCTGAATCTCGGTAACTTCCACACCGCTATCACCTTGTCTAAAGATTTCAGCTAAGGCTTCACCTGCCATTCCAAAAATGCTGAGGATAGTGACGAAGGAAAGCCAATAAATCCGAGCATGGGTTGAACGTTTTAGTAATTTGAGCCACTCAGCTAGATTCAAACTCTCTGGAGTGGCAGAAGCCGATGCTTCAGAGGCTAAGACAAGATCGAGATAAGCTAAGGTTTCCATCCTGAAATACTCAAAGGGTACTGTCACTATAGCGAAGAATAGTTAGGCTAGCTAATTTGACATTTGGGGAAATTTTCGGACTTGATATTCAGCCTGTTCAATAATCTGATAATGACCGCTAAAGTCTTGATCAAATTCCTGTTCTGTTTTGGTTAAAAGTTCTGATGAAACTCCGCTCCAGTCTTCCCGCTTTGCCCAGCGAATAATTAGGATAATATCGGTAGGTGTGTCTGGATCGATCCAGACTTCTTTGCCAACGAACCCACGACACTTAGCCAGCGCTGATGTCCAGATTTCAGTATCTTTCTGAATGAATTTTTCCCGAAGTTCGGATTTGACTCTGATCTTGAGCCACTCAATTACCATATATAATAATTCCTTTTTGCCTACTCCTCAGTACCTATTTCCAGGGACGTTTGCAGCAGCCCTTGAAAAGATGTCACACAATAGAACTGGAGGCTGAGTATAAATTAAGCTTACCGCACTCTGAGGAGACGTTAAGGTTCTGCCTCCGCCTTAAGCGCCGAGTAAAAGGAACGAACTATGGATAATAACGATTGGCTCAAACAGTTATTGATGGTTGGTGTGGGTACCACTTCAATGGTCGCTGAGAAACTACGTGAGGTTAGCGATGAGTGGGTAAAAGATGGCAAAATTAACCCTGACCAAGCCAAAGGGTTTGTTGATGATATGGTGCAGCAGATTAAGTCAGAGCAAGGCAACTTTCAAGATAACATGGAACGACAACTGCGTCATATGTTGCAGGATTTAGGTGTACCGCGTCAAACGGAGATCGATGAATTACGAGGTCGCATCGATCGCCTAGAACGTCAGGTGCGGGATCTGGAAAATAAACTCTGGCGTTAAAGCACGTTTTAAACAAGGAGGACAGATTTTGAAAGAAATTTTAATTAGCTTAGGGGTTATAGTAGCCTGTGGGTTACTCTTGCTTTTGGTTCAACTGAGTCCAGGGAGTACAATCGCTATGGCAGACGAACTCACCCAAACTCAACCCACAGTTACGGCTAATCCACCTATTAACGATAAAACACTGATCGCAATGAATACTGGTTCAGAAAGTGAACAGACTACAGGCAACGCAACCGTGACTACCCCCTCTGGTCTGAAGTATATTGACCTTAAGGAGGGAACTGGGGTAATGCCGACAACAGGTCAAACCGTAGTAGTTCACTACACGGGTACTTTAGAGGATGGGAGTAAGTTTGATAGTTCCCGCGATCGCGGTAGTCCTTTTTCCTTCAAAATTGGGGTTGGACAGGTGATTAAAGGGTGGGATGAAGGTGTCGCTACCATGAAAGTTGGTGGACGGCGTGAGTTGATTATTCCCGCAGAATTGGGCTATGGTTCTCGTGGTGCAGCTGGCGTAATTCCTCCTAACGCTACCCTCATTTTTGATGTGGAATTGTTGAGTATTAGGTAAGTGGTTGTTTGTTAGTTGTTGGTTGTTGGTTGTTTGTTAGTTGTTGTTAGTTGTTTGTTATTTTTCTATTGACTGTTTGTGAGTTCTTGTTCAACGACTGAAAGTTTGCCCAACACCAAAGTTCTATTTCGAGGACAACCCACAAGGTCAAAGTTTACTAATAACCAACAACTAACAACTAACAACTAACAACCAACAGCCAACAACCAACAACTAACAACCAACAACTAACAACAAATCCTAAAGATTGGTACGCGCCATATTACGAAAACGAGTTAGGTTGGGATCGAATAAGAGCTTGACAGTACCTACCGGACCATTGCGATGTTTCGTGATAATAACTTCAGTAACTCCTCGATCTGGACTATCAGGATGGTAGTATTCGTCGCGGTAAAGCATTATCACTAAATCCGCATCTTGCTCTATCGATCCTGATTCCCTCAAATCCGACATCATCGGTCGTTTATTGGTACGCGCTTCAACCCCTCTACTGAGCTGAGATAGGGCAATAACCGGAACATTAAGCTCACGAGCTAATCCTTTAAGAGAACGTGTAATTCGAGATAATTCTTGGACTCGATTTTCACTTCCGCTTCCTTCCATTAATTGCAAGTAATCAATTAAAACCAATCCTAACTTTCCACCTTGTTCTGCTTGAAGACGACGCAAGTGCGATCGCATCTGGATCACCGATTGATTAGCGGTATCATCAATAAAAATGGGTAATTCCGATAACGTACCCAGTGCTTTACTCAACGGTTCCCACTGATTTTGACTAATCCGTCCACTTCGCAGATAATTACTTTCAATTCCAGCTTCACTGGCAAGGAGTCTCTGAACTAACTGCTCCTTAGACATTTCCAAACTAAAAATTGCCACCGGAAAATGGTTAGCAATATTGCGTGCGATCGCTAAAGCAAAGCTAGTGTTATGAACGCAAATATCATTAGCAATAAAGTTATGGGTTTCTGGAATTGTTAAGTCATAAACCTGCTTGTATCCAATCGGTTCTATCGAGATAATTTCATCCCAATAAATCTCACTTGTCGCTAACTGTTGAAGTGGCAAATTATCTAACGCTAGCCCCAGCATTAAAAGTCGTTCTCGTGACAAAGCTCGCTTACCAACATGAATATTACTATACCCTTTTATTCCAGCTCGTTGTGCTAAACGTCCCCAAGATTCACTGCTTTTTAGCGCTTTGATTTGTTCCCAAATTTCTACAGGAATCAGATCCCGATTGGTTTGGTATTTCTTGGTTGCTAATACGTCTTGAACTAAAGACAGTGCCTTTTCTTTCCCAAAGATACCAATCTCACCAATAAAGGTTTTGATCGAGTGAGCGTCTGTAATATCTAATTGCCAAACTTGCCTAGGATGATCTTTATACTTTACCAACCGTTTTTTTAGAGCTGCAATTACACCAAACCGCAGTAAGAGATGTTGTACTTGTCTTGCCAGTTTTTCACTAACTGTTGCATAGCCTAACTGTGCCTGACCACTCTTAAGTACTGTTGCCCATCCATCTGTAGCAAAGAGACGGTTAAGGAACAACGAAACTTGCGATCGCTTCAGTTTGAAAATAATACTTGGAATTGTTTTATTATGAGCATCCTTTCCCCAAAGCCCTAATTCTTCCAACCAAATAGCCAGAGGATTTTTACTGTTTTGACTAATTGCAGAAAGGGTATGAGGAGCCAATTCTTGAGGTTGAATTTGTAAAACTTTACATAACCGGATAAACGTTTCTTGATTGGGTACGCAGACTCCTTTTATCCAAAAATAAACTGTAGATTGACTAACTCCTACAGCTTCAGCTACTTGTTTGACAGATAACGATAGAGACTGGAGAGTTACCTGTAGGCGTTGTGCAAAAACTTGTCGATAAGTTCTAATAAATTCTCTATCTCCTGTAACGTTAAGTGAAGGAGTACGAGTACCTTGTGATGTGTCTATTCTAATTTTCAGTCCGGGGAAAGTCGCTACAGCCTCCGTAAATTCTGCTTGCAACAAAGGATTAGAATTTATAAATTGGGGAGAGGCTTTTGTCAAACATCCATCTCCAATTAAATAGCCCAATAACTTAACTTTAGACTCATCAATAGTTTCTTGACCAAAAATATCTATCTGGCGTGGCAGAGCAATTTTATCGCCGCATTGAAGATCAGAGAGTCTGCGCCATCCCATAATCGTTAGATAAGGGTGTGTAATTGTGGTTTCAATAAATCGTCCCAATCGAGTTGTAACCCGAAATACTGGTTTGATGCCGTCATCTACAAAAGCTGATGGTTGAGTAAAGTGAAACTTCCAATTATCTCCGAGAGTGAGTAATTCTGCACTACGGCGATAATAAATTTCCTGAATCGTCGTTATTGTACCGTCTGAGAGAACAATTTCAGCGTCTGAGCTGAGACATTTTCCCATTGACGGTCTACCCGCAACAATAATCAGATCCGATCGCTGAAACCCTCCCGTGTGAGCATCTAAATCGTAGAAATCAGAAGAGATACCAGGCAAAACTAAACCTTGTTGAAGGTTTTCTATCTCTTGAAAAGCTGAAATTAACGTCTCAGCGATAGGAATCAGACCTAATTTAGGACTCGTTTGGGTCAGGTTGAAAACTTTTTGTTCGGCGCGATCAAGAACCGTTTCTAACTCTGTAGAGGTTTCATAACCAAGCTGAACAATCTCATGACCTGCTTGTATAAGCTGGCGGCGCAGGTATTTATCGACGACTAATGCTGCATATCGATCTACATTAACGGCCGATACGGTACGTTCTACAAGCTGCGCCAACTTGCTTTGACCGCCTACTTTATCTAATAATTCACGGTCATGCAACCAAGTGGTAACACTCATTAAATCGGTTGGTTTACCCGCTTCATGTAAGGCTAAAGCCGCTTTGTAAATTTCTTGATGATCTTTAATATAAAAAGCTTGTGGACGAAGTAAATCAGCCACACGACCCATTGATTCCGGATCGAGCAAAATCCCTCCCAAAATTGCTTCCTCAGCATCAATGTTTTGAGGGGGTAACGAGTTACTAAATTGAGAAAAATTTAGTTCTTGAACCATAGGGAAGGAGGGATCAAGTAAAGACGCTGCATTGCAACGTCTCTACAGATTAATGACATAAACCCTTAATTAGGTGCAACATGAATTTCTACAATCGCCGTCACTTCTGGATGTAGCTTGACTTCAGCTTTGTAGAAACCGAGCTTGCTAATATCCGGTACAGTAATTCCCCGACGGTCTATTTCTTGACCTGTTGCTGCTTGAATCGCCTCGGCGACTTCCGAAGCCGTAATCGTACCAAAGATCGCCTCATTTTCACCCACTTGTTTGCGGATGGTATAGCGACCAATCGTTTCCAATGCCGTCTTCTGAGTATCAGCTTGCTGTTTGATTTCGATTAAGCGCAGTCGTTCTTGTTCTTTGCGACGTTCAACTTGCTTGAGGATACCAGGAGTCGCTTGAATTCCAATTCCTTTGGGAACTAGATAATTGCGAGCATAACCGGGAGCCACTTCTACAAGATCGCCAGCTTTTCCTAGCTTCCGGACATCTTGATTTAATACTAATTGCACACGTTTTGTCATAAAAATCCTTCGTTGTGGGAAACTCTGTGTCTTTAGACCAGAGAGGAACACACGGTAGCGAATTTATTCGCCTACAGTTTTCCCCTTGCGGGGTGGAGGGGTATGGTTGCCCCTCCGGTGAGGTATGGTTGCCTCAAATCCCTTGCGGGTAAAGTTAGCTTCGCCAATGTTTTAAGAGCTTTTTAGATTTGCCACACTGTTCCAGTGACCTTAGAACTGTTTAATTGCAAATGACAGGGCAAGGAACTAGCTACGCATTCCAGGGTGTCGTGACTCAAAAAACGTAGTCCGTAAAGGACTTAGGCTGGTAAGCACGGCTTCAGGGTTTAGCTGAAGCCCCGTGTCTTTAGACCGGGGTTGCTTACAGTCTTTTGGTGGGTAGGGACTTGTTGAAAGAGCGATGATGCTCGCCAAACATTCCATCTTACGAAAATCTGGGGTGCGATCGCAAGATGGAATGTTTGGCGAGCATCATCGCTCTTTCAACAAGTCCCTACCCACCAAAAGACTGTAAGCAACC
>DNGI01000545.1:0-2145 GCA_003486645.1 Cyanobacteria bacterium UBA11370
AAACTTGTGGTACATAATCTTAAACTATTAAGCTATTCCACCAAAAACAAACAACAAACAACCAAAAACAAACAACAAACAACAAACAACCAAAAACAAACAACAAACAACCAACAACCAACAACCAACAACAAACAACCAACAACCAACAACCAACCTATGTCTTGGCAACGTCCTGATGGTCGGAAACCGAATGAACTACGTCCGATTAGTTTTATTCGAGACTTTACTCAATTTGCTCATGGTTCCGTTTTAACTAAATGTGGCAATACTCAGGTACTTTGTAATGTGACAGTTCAGCCAGGAGTGCCTAAGTTTTTAGAAGGTACTGGTAGTGGTTGGATTACGGCGGAGTATAGAATGCTCCCAGCCGCTACACCCCAACGTCAAGCTAGGGAATTGTTGAAACTTTCAGGACGTACTCAAGAAATTCAGCGATTGATTGGACGCAGTTTAAGAGCGTCTGTGGATTTGAAAGCCTTGGGAGAACGTACCTTGACAGTTGATGCGGACGTGTTACAGGCGGATGCAGGGACTCGCACCGCTTCAATTACAGGGGGATATGTTGCTCTGGCTGATGCTTTGAATAAATTAGTGAAAAATGGGGAGTTAGAGCGATCGCCAATTCGTCATCAAATTGCGGCTGTTTCAGTCGGACTATTAGACGATGAGCCATTTTTAGACTTGAATTATTTAGAAGATGTGGCGGCTCAGGTTGATTGTAATATTGTAATGAATGACCAGTTAAGTATTATTGAAGTTCAAGGAACGGCTGAGGAGGAAAGCTTTAGTCGCACTCAACTAAATCAGATTTTAGATGTAGCCGAAAATGGAATTAAAGAGTTGTTAGAGGCTCAACGTCAAGCTCTTGATTAGTTATTTGTTGTTGGTTGTTAGTTGTTGGTTGTTGGTTATTTGTTGTTGGTTGTTTGTTGTTTATTATTGGAGGCTTCAGTCTGTTAAAATCCCTGTCAAATTTAATACAAATTCAGGCAGTACTGATTCTCCCGATAAGGTAGTGGCATGATTGAGAATTTCCACAGATTGATTAGGGCGATAAATTTCTACAATTTCTCGGTATGGATCAATTAACCAACCTAACAATAAACCATTAGCTAGATATTCTTGCATCTTGGCTTGAATATCTTCTAATTCATCACTCGGAGAACGTAACTCTACTAAAAAATCCGGACACAGAGGGACAAACTTTTTCCGTTGCTCTGAGGTTAAAGCTTGCCAACGTTCTAATCTTACCCAAGCCGCATCAGGAGAGCGAATCGCACCATTGGGCAACCGAAAACCTGTAGACGAGTCAAAAGCAACTCCCAAATTACTCTCACTGCTCCAATTTTCTAACCGAGCGCTTAATTTAATGTTACGTCTGCCTGTATCACCACCCGTGAGGGACATAACCACCAATTCTCCCTGTGCAGTCCTTTCAAATTTTAAATCTCGATTAGTACGGCAAATCTGTTCAAACTGCTCATCAGTTAGGGTGATAGTTGGACGTAAGTTTAAGGTAATAGCTGTCATGGCGTTCCCTTTACAAGTGGTTAGCTACATCATAGAGAATTTGGGGAATTAATGGGGCGATCGCTCTGTGCGTTAAACTGCCACTACCGTACCTCCCCAAGTAATCTCTCCGGCTAAGGGGTAGATTTTTTGTCAAAATAACTAGAGTTTGCACAGTAAAGGTACAAGCATGGCATCCATTCACGAGTTGCACCAACAACTCATCAAAAAAGAACGCTCCAGCGTCGAAATTACCCAAGAAGCTTTAGAGCGAATTCAGGCGCTAGAGCCGAAATTACGTAGCTTTTTGCACATTACTTCAGAATACGCCTTAGAACAGGCGCGTCAAGTGGATGCCAAAATTGCGGCGGGGGAAGAGATTGGACTTTTGGCAGGAATCCCGATTGGCATTAAAGACAATATGTGTACCAAGGGAATTCCTACTACCTGTGCCTCCCGTATTCTGGAAAACTTCGTCCCTCCCTACGAATCAACCGTCACCCAAAAACTCAAGGATATGGGTGCGGTGATGGTAGGAAAAGCCAATTTGGATGAATTTGCAATGGGGAGTTCCACCGAAACCTCTGGTTATCAAGTTACCGCCAACCCGTGGGATTTGTCCCGCGTTCCTGG
>DNGI01000545.1:2344-4898 GCA_003486645.1 Cyanobacteria bacterium UBA11370
TGGGATTTGTCCCGCGTTCCTGGGGGTTCCTCTGGGGGTTCCGCCGCCGCTGTCGCCGCTGAGGAATGTGTGGTTGCGTTGGGTTCGGATACGGGGGGTTCGATTCGCCTTCCTGCTTCATTCTGCGGGATTGTGGGGATGAAACCGACCTATGGGTTGGTATCGCGTTATGGTTTAGTGGCATATGCGTCGTCGTTGGATCAAATTGGGCCATTTGGACGAACGGTAGAAGATGCGGCGATTTTATTAGGTGCGATCGCTGGGTATGACCCGAATGATGCGACGAGTCTCAAGGTCGAAATTCCAGATTACACGCAATTTCTCCAACCCAATCTCAAATCTAAAGGAATTAAAATTGGCATCATTAAAGAAACCTTTGGGGAAGGATTAGATCCGATTGTTGCAGAGGCAATTAATAAAGCCATTGAGCATTTAAAAAGCTTAGGTGCCGAAGTTCAAGAAATTTCTTGTCCCCGCTTCCGCTACGGTTTACCTGCGTATTATATTATTGCACCGAGTGAAGCATCAGCCAATTTAGCTCGTTATGATGGTGTTAAATATGGCTTCCGAACTGAGAATGCTGATAATCTGCTCTCCATGTACAAAAAAACTCGTGCAAGTGGATTTGGTGCGGAAGTCAAACGCCGGATTATGTTAGGGACTTATGCCTTATCCGCCGGATATTATGACGCTTATTATCTGAAAGCTCAAAAAGTCCGGACTCTGATTAAACAAGACTTTGAAAATGCCTTTAAGGATGTTGATGTTTTAGTTTGCCCTACTGCGCCGACAACTGCATTTAAAGCTGGGGAAAAAACAGCCGACCCCTTAACCATGTATCTCTCGGACTTGATGACTATCCCTGTTAATTTAGCTGGATTACCCGGAATGAGTATTCCTTGTGGTTTTGATGCTCAGGGATTACCGATTGGGATGCAGTTAATTAGTAATGTTTTGCGGGAAGATCAATTATTTGAGGTGGCTTATGCGTATGAACAATCAACAGAATGGCATCTTAAAACACCGCCTTTGAAGTAAGGGAAAGGGGAGGGGGAGATGGGGAGATGGTTTTAATCCAAAATCTAAAATCCAAAATCCAAAATCGTATAACTTTTTTTGTCTAAGAACTAACTATGCAAATTGGACTCTTGCTTTGGAAGTTTTTAGGGGTAGTGGCGACACTGATTGCGATCGCCTATTTTTCAATCTGTGTTGCGCTTTTAGTTTGGCAAAATCGATTGATATTTTTACCATCTAAAGTGATTCAAACTACCCCTGCTGATTTGGGTTTGTCTTACGAAGAGGTATGGTTGCCAGTGTCTAATAAAACGGGGAAGATAGAACGTCTTCATGGGTGGTGGATTCCGGCTACTTCTCCAGCAAAGGGTGTTCTACTTTATCTACACGGCAATGGAGAAAATATTAGTGCAAACGTTGATAATGCTAAACGATTTCACGATGTAGGCTTATCGGTGCTGCTCATTGATTATCAGGGATATGGCAAAAGTGAAGGCGCATTTCCTACTGAAGCTCAAGTTTATAAAGATGCTCAAGTGGCGTGGAATTATTTAGTACAAGAACGGGGAATTAATCCCCAAGATATTTTTATTTATGGTCATTCATTAGGGGGAGCGATCGCTATTGATTTAGCGGTGCGAAATCCAACTAGTGCGGGGTTAATTGTGCAAAGTTCATTTAGTTCTATGCGCGATATGGTTGAGGTTCAGAAGATTTATGGTTTATTTCCAACTGGATTAATATTAACTCATAAATTTGAGTCAATTCGTAAAATTAAGTCGCTTCAAACGCCACTCTTATTAATTCATGGGACTAATGATTCGGCTGTACCTGCGACGATGAGTCAAGTTTTGTTTGATGCGGCGACTGTTCCTAAAAAATTATGGCTGGTTCCGGGTGCTGATCATAATAATGTAGGGGCTGTTGCAGGTTGGGACTATCAACAAAGGATTCAGGATTTTATCACAGAATGCAGAAGGCAGAAGGGAAGCTGATGTGCATCCAAGTTGGATCGATCAAATACTCGCAAGGGGTGTAGGACTATGCAATTTAAATGATACTTAGCTTAGAATCCAATTTGGTATGAATGGGTTCTGATCGCCTTGAGTATTATGCTTGGTGCGATCGCCAATATCATCTACTAATTAGCAAATCATAAAATACACCGACTGGCTACGCCTTGAAGTAGTTACTCTGAGTCAATATCAATCCCCTCAAATGCTTCAATCAATTCATCAATAGTGCATTTGTAGGCTTCACACAGACGCTTGATTTCAGAGGGTGTTCCTCTCGGTAGCGCACTTCGGGCTTCCCATTTAGCAACGGCAGAAGGGCTTTTGCCAATCAAACCCGCAAATTGAACTTGAGTTAAACCTGTACGTTGACGCAAATCGGCTGGCGTAGGACGCTTGTCACTTTCCTTGGGCATATCATATTTTTTTGACTAGCTAAATTAAACTAGTTGTATTTTACTAGTTTTGGGAGACTAGAAAAAGATAGAGAGCAAAATAATGAGTTATACCCAGTTGCGTTCATA
>DNGI01000545.1:5189-8532 GCA_003486645.1 Cyanobacteria bacterium UBA11370
TACAGCGCTTTTCAGGTGAGTGAGGTACACCAGATCCCCGACTTCTCCAAGAAGTCGGGGATCTGGCTTGGATATACTGTACTTCATAAACCTGAAATAGGCTGTATGAGCTGCAACTTGGTATTAATTATCCTTTGAGTGCACTGGTGGTGAACCAAAATCATCGGGTAGCTCATCAGCAGTCACCTTTAGAACCGCCAGTAGTGTCTTAAACTGCGGAACCGTTAGCCTTGGCACAGCCCTATCCCTTTCCCAATTTGCCACAGTATCTTGAGTAACAGCTAAAATATCTGCAAGTTCCTTTTGGGTGAGGTTTTGAAGCGTTCTTAGCTTTTTGAGGGGTGACAAAGGCTTTTTCGCCATTTTCTCCTAAATTGCTTTAGTTAAATATCTTGAGGTTTTTACCTAATTGATTTAGACTATACTTAGTCTTGTCCATTAACTAGATTACCTATCAGGCGCTCCAAAGTGACCGAAGCTTTACGTGTCATCAATAAGAATTACAATAGCGCTAAAACCCCAGGGACAACATAATGCAAAGGCAATTCATGGTTCAACCTTCATCCTTGATATCTTCTGGTATTAAGTTGAGTGAATTCGGGGACATTTATTTATTTAGGTTCACCTCTCAGCTACAGTCTCGCCTCGAAGAACTTTTGGAGAAAAAAAAGCGACTTCTCTGACTTCAGAAGAGGAAGCTGAATAGGCAGGAATTTCCGATTTAGAGCGAATTTTTACCTTTATTAATGCTCAACTTGCTACTAAAGCTCAATGGTGTCCAATCAAACTCGACAACTTGTACGACGACGAGCTAAATACCTCTGTGAATACTGCCACTCCCCATCCCCATCCCCCTCTCCCTCTCTCCCCATCCCCAACAACAGACTTCCGATTATGAACGACTACAGTGTAGCTTTTTCTGTCTGAGGGGAGTAGGATTGCAAGAACTGAGGGTGCGATAAAATCCACAGGATTGGTGTAGCGAGTGGTGGAGTGAGTTATGACCAGAAATCGAGAAGGGTCGGATCGTTGGCCTACCTCGCCGTCTTCTAAGTCAGGTCAGATGAAGGGGTGGCGAGGCATTAAGGGTGTTGGAAACCAGCGTCCTGTTGACCCTATGGCAGCAGAAGCGCCAACCCCCCATTCCTCTCCATCTCCGGCTAGGGGGATGATTCCTCAACCCCTCCCAACCTCGACTGTTGCCGTCTCCCCACCCTCAAAACAGCCGAAAGCACCTCGGCGACGCTTTACCGTTGGCTGGTGGTTCTGGGCGGTTTTAATCGTGCTAATTTCCGGTGGGGTAGGATTTATGTCAGTGGCGCTGCTGCTAAAACTACCTGCCGTTCCAAATTGTCCGTCTACGTTTTGGCCGACAGCTTCTGCCGCGATGCGTTTGTATTGTGCCCAGCTTGCGGCAAATAAACAAACCGCTGACGATTTGTTAGAAGCGATCGCCCTCGTTGAAGCGTTACCCGAAAATCATCCCCTGCGCCCCGAAATTAACCGCCATATTGAACAATGGTCGGAAGATATCTTAAACATTGGGGAAGAAAAGTTTCAGGCGGGTCAACTTAGTGAAGCGATTGATATTGCTAAACGCATTCCCTTTAAATCTAAAGCCTATGAATTAGTACAAAAGCGCATTGACCAATGGCAAACGATTTGGGCAAAAGCAGAAGCAATTTATGAGAAAGCCGAGCAACAACTCAAGCAGTCAAACTGGACTCAGGCATTTCAAGAAGCAGTACGCCTAACTTCCGTTGAAAATAAGTATTGGGCTACGGTTAAATATAACCAACTCACGGATTTAATTCAGATTGCCAGAGAAGCAAGTCAGCAATTAGATAAAGCCTATCAACTTAGTAAAAGTAACCGAGTTGATGATATTTTGGCAGCCATTCAGGAAGCGGAAAAAATTCCTCCTAATAGCTTTGCCTACACAGAAGCAAGACAATTAATTGATGACTGTGGGACTAAGTTAGTTAAGTTAGCACGGGAGCGACTGGAGCAACGGAATTGGCAAGGTGTTCTGGAAATTGCGAATAAACTGCCCGATAGTGTTAAATTACCGGAACTAAAAGCAGACTTAATCGACCTCGCTAATGCTATATCTCGCGCTTCATCAGGAACCACCAGCGATATAGAAGTAGCGATCGCCTCGGTACAAAGCCTCAGTTCAGAACGTCCCCTTTATAATGAAGCACAAGAACTGATTAATCGGTGGCAGCGAGAAATTCAGGATGTCGCTCTACTAGAACGGGCGCGGGCGTTAGCGAGTTCGGGACTGATTTCTGATTTAAAAGCTGCAATTGCTCAAGCACAGCAGATTCCGAGTGGAAACCCCCGCTATTCAGAAGCACGCTCTCAAATTAACCAGTGGACTCGTCAAATTGAAACCCAAGAAGATCGACCGTATCTGGATCGGGCAATCCAATTAGCCAGTTTAGGTGGAGTAGAATCCTTACAAGATGCCATTACTGAAGCCCGTCGCATCGCCCCAGGTCGTGCCCTTTACGCCGAAGCCCAAGCTAAAATCGCTCAATGGACTCGCACTGTCCAGCAGTTACAAGACCAACCTTATCTTGATCAGGCACGGGCATTAGCGAATTCCGGAAATCTGGCGGGTGCAGTGAGTACAGCTCAACAGATTAAACCCGGACGAACCCTTTATAGTGAAGCACAAAACGAAATCAGACGTTGGCAGGCAGAACTACGAGGTCAACAGTACTTACAACAAGCCTATCAAGCCGCGAGTCCCGGCACTCCAGATGCGATCGCCAATGCTATTCGTCTCGCCCGACAAGTCCCCAGTTCTGCTAGAGTTAGAGGGGATGCAGTCACAGCCGTCAATCGCTGGAGTTATCAACTTCTAGCTTTAGCCCAAGATCGCTCATCGATTAATTTAACAGAAGCGATCACCATTGCTAAAATGATTCCTTCAGGCACGGAGGCGCATGAAGCGGCTCAATTGCAAATTCAGGGATGGCAAAAACTTTTAAATCCGGAACCCACTGTTTTAGAGTTACCCCGTGATGATGAGGAGCAATCTACAGAGTCGGAATAGATTTCTGACAAAGATTGTTAATTGCTAATTGCTAATTGCTAATTGCTAATTGCTATTAACCATTACCCATTAGTCGCCTTATAAATTATACTTTGATACCGTATATAGACGGATAAAAAACGCTTTTAATGTATAATTTATAACTTTAAAAATAGATTTTTCTGGGTAATTATGCTATGTGACACCCCAAGGTGCGGAATGTGGGCTAAAATCTCTCCCTTTCCTCCTTAGTCCCCCTTGTCCCCCTTGTCTCCCTTGTCTCCAAGAGTCCCTCAGAGG
>DNGI01000290.1 GCA_003486645.1 Cyanobacteria bacterium UBA11370
AGACTAATGCTTGAGAATGGGGAGTGGGGAGTGGGGACAAATAACCAACAACCAACAACCAACAACCAACAACCAACAACCAACAACCAACCAATGACAACAGACAAACAACTCGAAATTTTCTTAGATATTGCCACAGAAGCGGTAATGACGGCGGGTGCAATCTTACAAGCCTACTGGGGGAAATTGGAAGAAATAGAAGAAAAAGGTCGTCCAGGAGACTTAGTGACAGCAGCAGATAAAGAAGCTGAAGCGGCAATTCTTAAAGTATTGGAGCGTCATGTGCCTAACCATGGTATCTTAGCAGAAGAATCCGGTCAGCTTGGAGACCACCAAAGTGAATATCTCTGGGCGATCGATCCTCTGGATGGCACCACCAATTACGCCCATCAGTATCCGATCGCTGCTACCTCTATCGGGCTATTGATTTGTGGAATACCACAAGTAGGCGCAATTTACAACCCCTTTCGAGATGAATTGTTTCGGGCGGCTAAAGGGCTGGGTGCAACTCGCAACCGACGTTCCATCCAGGTTTCGAGAACGTCTCAACTGAGCAAAAGCTTACTAGTGACTGGATTTGCCTATGACCGACGAGAAACTTCGGATAATAACTATGCTGAATTCTGTCATCTGACTCACCTAACTCAGGGGGTTCGCCGTAGTGGTTCCGCCTCCCTCGATTTGGCAGATGTGGCTTGTGGACGCATCGATGGCTACTGGGAACGGGGAATTCAGCCTTGGGATATGGCGGCGGGAATCGTCCTAGTTGAAGAAGCTGGGGGTAATGTTACCGCTTATGATCGTAGCCCGTTGATTATGGCATCCGGTCGGATTTTAGCAACCAATGGTCAAATTCACGAGCAAGTGAGCCAGGAACTTTTAGGCGTGCCGCCCCTGTCTAGTTGGAAATAATATCATTAGTATGGAATCTAATGATCTCCTGCTCCGGTCGGTAAGTACGAGAGGATGTCAGAATAGCAATAATGAGGATGTCAACGGTTCTCGCTAAATCTGCGACATACTAGAAACAACTCTTTCGGCAGTAGAGATTGGACAGTACCCTATGTCTTTTGAAATAGAACGTGGACTCTTCAAATTTGATTTCATTGACCATCATGCGGTTTTGGGAGTTCCTATTGATGCGGATGCGAAGGAAGTTCGCAAGCAGTATCTCAAGATTGCTCGTCGCCTGCATCCAGATAGTTGCAAATCAGAGAGTGATGCGGAAAAAAAGACCGCTAACGAGTTATTAACTAAACTCGTCAACCCTGCTTATGAACAGCTATCTCGTAGCAATCGTGACTATCTGGTGACATTGAGGGGAATGGGTCAGCGTTTAGCAGGCGAAGGAGGGAAAGTTTCAGTTTCTAGTGCAGCCGCTAAACAGTTAGTCCAATCCGGTGCGAATTTAGACAACGTTTACAAAACCTCTTTGAAAACCCTGGCATCCAAACAATACGAATCCTTGGGTCAAGCGTTAGATAAAATTGCTGAAATCAGTGAACTGAATATGGTTTACCTGATGATTAAGGGGAAAACTGTTAAATCAGGCGTTGGGAAACCCGCCACAGGAACTGGGACGAGTAGTGGTAGACCCCCGGATACGGCTACAGGTGCTGCCAAAACAGGCACAGGAACGGGTACTGGGAAGCCTTCAACGGAAACCTCTCCTGCCAGATCTGCTACAGGAACAACTGCAAGCGGAAGCGCAGCAGGATCTAGCGGTTCTCATGAGGTATCGAGAGTCGATGGTTATATCCGTCGTGCAGAAGGGTATATGGTGAAAAATAATTTTGCTGGGGCTATTTTAGAGTTGCGAGAAGCACTCAAATTAGAGCAGACGAACAGTAAGTGCCATAGTTTGCTGGGGATGGCTTATTTGAAGCAAAATCAGGTATCGATGGCTAGAGTTCACATTAACAAAGCCTTGGAATTAAATCCCAATGACGAAACGACTCTACAGGGTAAACAGATGTTCGATCGCTTAACTGGAACAGGCGGACAGTCCAAGGATTCCTCTAAATCCCAAGGAAAATCATCGGGTCAGTCGGGTAGTGGTGGCTTGTTTGGTTTGTTTCCCGGAAAGAAAAAATAATAGGAACTAGAGACGCTTTTAAATACCGATGAGCTTAGTACTTGCGAATGCGATCGCAATCAGTGGATGATAAGAACGGTCGCTAGCTGGTGTGAGATAGACGGTCGGATGAATAATCTAGAGTTGCACGATTTCCAACCCCGATTGGGTAGCTTTCGGGATGAGATTCTCAAGGGTCTGGCTCAAGCTCAAAAGGCGATCGCTCCTAAGTTTTTTTATGATAAGCGTGGTTCGGAACTGTTTGAGCAAATCTGCGAGTTAGAGGAATACTATCCAACTCGAACCGAAATTCACTTATTAAAAACCTATTCTCAGGAAATTGCAGACCTTATTGGTCAACACGGCTTGCTTATTGAGTATGGTAGTGGCAGTAGCTCCAAAGTTCGTATTTTGCTCGATGCCTTTCACCAGCCTAGTGGGTATATGCCTATTGATATTTCCTTTGAGCATATGCTACAAGCCTCAACAGAACTGGCTGAGAACTATCCCAATTTAGATGTCATTGCGGTTTGTGCGGATTACACTCAAGATTTTCAGCTTCCCGAATATAACAAAAAATTAGTCAACAAAAAGCTGATTTTCTTTCCGGGTTCCACCATTGGTAATCTCGATCCAACCGAGGCATTGCATCTTTTAAAGCAATCCATTAGTTTATTAAAAACAGGCGATGGAATGCTCATTGGTGTAGATCTGAAGAAAAACCCAACTATTTTAAATGCAGCTTATAATGATTCCCGTGGGGTGACAGCAGCGTTTAATTTGAATTTGCTCGAACGGATTAACAATGAATTAGATGCTAATTTCGCTCTAGATAGCTTTCGTCATTGGGCTTTCTATAATCAGGATCAAAGTCGGATTGAAATGCACTTAGTCAGCCTTAAGGAACAAACTGTAATAATAGAACAAACACCCTTTTATTTTAGCGAAGGTGAAACTATTCACACAGAAAACTCTTATAAATACAGCATCGAAGAGTTCCAAAAACTTGCCAAGCGTGCTGGATTTGATTCGACACACGTATGGATAGATCCCAACAATCTCTTTAGTATTCACTACCTACAGGTTCGGTGATATAGCTAGTCTATTTGATTCGTGAACAAGGAAAGACTCTTGGAGACTCTTGAGGACTCTTGAAGACAAGGGTGAGGTATTTTACAAATCATTTAGACTGGCTATAGATAATATCATATCTGGTTAAATATAGTCATTCCAAATAAGAA
>DNGI01000366.1:0-155 GCA_003486645.1 Cyanobacteria bacterium UBA11370
TCCCCGCAAGGGGACTGAAACCATAATCAATGCTTTTCCCTTCTGGAGGATCTTCGGGGGAGCTTTCTGATTACTTAATCCCCGCAAGGGGACTGAAACACCCCGTGTGTGTGAGGTAACATAACTATGTTATGCTTTCTGATTACTTAATCCCC
>DNGI01000366.1:385-2598 GCA_003486645.1 Cyanobacteria bacterium UBA11370
CCCGCAAGGGGACTGAAACGATTATTAAGTTGATGGAGCTGCGAATATTCATCCCTTTCTGATTACTTAATCCCCGCAAGGGGACTGAAACTCACCTATCTTCATTGTAGATGTCCAGCGGATTTCCTTTCGGTTTACTTAATCCCCGTAAGGGGACTGAAACGTTAGAAAGGCAGCGATCGCCTCTTCACCTTCAGGTTCGGGACTTTCGGTTTACTTAATCCCCGTAAGGGGACTGAAACCAAAAGCTGGCGGGTCATGCCTCACCCGTTACTTCCTTTCGGTTTACTTAATCAATGGCTTATTCCCAGATCACGAGTGGAAGGAAAACATGCCTCACCCGTTACTTCCTTTCGGTTTACTTAATCCCCGTAAGGGGACTGAAACAATCAAAATGTGGCTCTCCCTGCGGTTCCTGCGGTGCTTTCTTGCCCCTACCAATAGCGTTTAATCGACAATGTAAGCATAAGTCCTATCAATGTACTGATACCAAGTTGCATTCATACATCGTACTTTGTTTTCTCCTCGTTCCCCTTGTCCCCCTTGTCCTCCTTGTCCCCCTTGTCTACTATCTTTGACAGCAACTTAGTTATTAAATGCAAGGCAGCTTTGGAATATGGAAAATTAGCCCCACAAATAGGGATAATCGTAAAAGGAAGATTTGCTCTAAGACTCATTTAGCAACTTTGATATGACCATCGCTCCGTTACGATTTCCGATCAGAATTTTGACAAATCGCCACATTTACAGGCGTTTAGTTTCACAGTTTCTGGTGATGTTGATTACTATTTTTGGCTTGATGCTCATCGGAACATCACCAGCACTAGCAGGACTCAATGATGACCGCTTTGATGGTAATATCTTTGCCCTTTATGGTGGGAATGGTTCTTTAGTTCCGCCTCGCATTTCCTTAGCCGAGTCCCTCAAAGTAGGGAAACCAGCTCTGTTAGTGTTTTATGTCGATGACAGCAGTGATTGTAAGCAATATGCTAGCACGGTTTCACAATTACAAGCTCCCTATGGGCGGGCGGCAAATTTTATTCCGATTAGTGTTGATAGCCTACCTGTAAAATCGACTTTTACGCCGACAGAACCAGGCTATTATTACAAAGGCTTACTTCCTCAAACCGTTCTCATTGACCAAAAGGGTAATGTTGTTTTTAATGAGGCGGGACAATTATCCTATGAACGAGTTGATGATGCTTTCCGCAAAGTATTTGACTTACTCCCCCGTTCTGAATCTGTTGAACTCAAACGCCGGACGTTCAATGAGATTAATACTGAACTAACGAACCAATAATAGGACTTACCCAACTGGCATATTATCCTGGGGTGTGTCAGAATCTAAAACCCTCATGATCTCAATCTATAACTTGGTCTGACGCACCCTACCAGTTGATTTGAGTGTCACACTCAAAACTCTCACTCTAACCTTATCTGTAAATGTAATTTAATGTGTGCTGATGCCACAGATTTACAGCACAGAGGAACTCATTAAAATATTGGCTGATGAACGTCGCGCCTGTATGAATGGAGAGCGTCTAAATTTGGCTGCTTCCGCTTCAGGCAACCCTTTGATTGACCAATTTCTTAAACCGGATGGGATTCAAAAATTCAGTGCGTATAGAGATTTTAAAGCGGCTGTTCATCGCTATCAGCAAGACCATCAAGTCTCCGGTATTATTTGGCGGCAAGTAACAATTAAAGGTACAACTCTACGCTATCCTGCTGTTGATGAGCAACTTATTGCTCTTTCTAGCGACCTAGAAATTCTTAAAACTGCCAAAGCTTCAATCCTAACGTTTTGGTGGCAGGTGACTAACGGTATGGATTTATATTTAAGTATTAATATTGGTAGAGATTATCGCCAGATTTTGACGAATGATGTGGGAGCGATCGCCTCCAGAACCGAATGGGCAAATCTCTTTCAGCACGGCAATTCTACCTTTTTAGAAATTATCTTACAACTCGGTTGGGGCAAGCCAGAAGAAGCATCTTATAAACGCGGTTGGCCGACATCAGGAAGTGAGTATATTCATGCTGTTAATCCTGGGAAACGTCCAATTTGTTAAGGTTTTGGTTGTTGGTTGTTGGTTGTTTGTTGTTTGTTGTTAAGGATTTCGGATTACCCAGTGATAATTAGCCAGCCGCTACCATATCCCTGCTGATCCGCTATTGAAATTTTTGAAAGGGGTGTAGGGTGTAGGGTGTGG
>DNGI01000365.1 GCA_003486645.1 Cyanobacteria bacterium UBA11370
AGATCTGAGTTTTAACGGACTTTTGCTATGAGGCAGGGAATTTATTCCCTGGCGGTTATAGATAACGGTGCAAGAGGTGAGTCTCCCTATTCCCCCTTCGGTAAAGAGAAGAAAAAGGTTGCTCCCCGATCGACTACCCCCTCCGCCCACGTTCGCCCTCCATGACGATGAATAATCCGCCGGACATTTGCCAATCCGATCCCCGTCCCCTCAAACTGTTCGGTACTGTGGAGGCGGTGAAACACACCGAAGAGTTTGTGAGCATATTGCATATCGAAGCCGATACCATTGTCGCGGACGAAGAAGAGAATTTCTGCTTCAGTCTGGCAACTACCGATCGCAATTTCAGCTTTAGGGCGGGTTTGGGTGTACTTGATGGCATTTTCTATTAGATTGCGGAGTGCTAGTCGTAGCATAAACGGATCGCCCTTAACCTGGGGCAATTCCTCAATATGCCACTGAATCATGCGTCCTTTAGATTCTAGAGCGAGATCTTGCTGTACTTCCCAAACAAGGTACGTCATGTTAATCGTGGTGTAGTGCAGTTGAGTCCGTCCCATGCGAGAAAACTCTAGTAAATTATCGATCAGCGTTCCGGCTTGTTTAGTGGTTTGGGTAATAATGTTCAAATAGCGAAGGCTGGTTTCATCCAGGGTTGTTCCGATGCGTTTGTGAAGTAAATCGACAAATCCGCTAATATGGCGTAGTGGCGCACGGAGGTCATGGGAAACGGAATAGGAGAAGGATTCCAATTCTTGATTAGCTTCTTCGAGTTGTAGGGTTCGTTCTTTAACTCGTTGTTCTAAGCTTTCATTGAGTTGACGGATTCTGAGTTCTGCTTGCTTGCGTTCTGTGATATCTAAAAAAGCAGCCACACATCCTCTGGATTGCCCCTGTTCGTCAAATAAAGGTGCAGCGGACACTAAAAGCTGGATGGTTTCCCCATTGTCAAAGACGAGCTCTTCTTCTAAATCTAGAATCGGGACACCATGAGCGGCGACGTACTGCATGGGTAGCTCATCGACGGCTAGTTCCCGACCTCTAGCATACACTTTAAAATGTTGAGGTTTTTCAGGGTCTGGAGCGCTCAGAGAGGCATTGACATGGGATGGAATCTTCAATTGGTGTGCTAGAGCTGGATTAACTCGGATATGGTGGCATTGAGCATCTTCTGCTATACCAATGCCAATCGGAATCACTTCTAGTAAGGTTTCTACCTCTTTAATCCGGCGATTAAGGGATTGATTGAGTTTGACGATTTGTTCCTCAGCTTGCTTGCGTAAGCGCAGCTCGTCGTAGACATCAGTAATATCAATACAGGAACCGATGTAACCCAGAAAGCGACTATCCGGGGTAAACCGGGGAATTCCTGTATCAAAAACCCAACGGTATTCTCCATCAAAACGTCGGAGTCGATACTCCATCTTAAAGTCTTGACGGGCATCAAATGCTGTGGTGTAGATGTCTAAACAATATTGCAAATCGTCGGGATGAACCCCTTCAGACCAACCATTGCCGAGTTCGTGTTCGATAGTCCGTCCGGTAAAATCGAGCCAGCTTTTATTAAAATAGGTACAAAGCTTGTCAACACCAGACATCCAAATTAAGACGGGGGCTGTATCTGCCATCTGACGAAATCGTGCTTCGCTTTCTCGGAGTTCTTCTGTCACTTGGTGGCGATCGCTGATATCGGTAATCATGGCGATCGCACCGCAGAACTTCCCCTGTTGGTCTAAAATCGGATTGGTTGAAGCAATTGTCCACAAATCCGAACCGTCTTGGCGGCGGTAACGGCAGTCAAACTGTCCTTTAATACCTAGCTGGTGTTGCTGAAAATTCGTGACTTTCTCCCGACGCATTTCCTCATCCATGAACTCAAAAATAAAGCGATCGAGGATTTCTTCGACACTGTAACCTAGCATTTGAGCCATGCGTTGATTCACATAATTAATTCGCCCTTCTGCATTAGTTGTCCATATGCCTTCGTAGGCAGTATCAATCAGACGGCGATAACGTTCCTCACTCACCTGTAGCTTAAGCAAACTGACTTCAGTTCGCGCTTTCGCTGTGCGTAATTGGGCGTTCAGTGAACTGATGATGAGGGTTACGATCACAAATGTGCCTAACCGCACGCTTGAATCTAGATTACCGAGTGCTAGGGAATAGAGGGGTTCTGAAAAAAAATAGTTGATACTTAATATGGATAACCCAGTCGCTAAGAGTCCCGGACCTAAGCCCCCATGCCAAGCACTAACCGCCACCGCTGCATAAAATAGGGCAAACAGAGGCGCATCGACTAGCATATGTAGCAGCCAGGTTAGCAGTAGTGCAAGAATAACGGTTCCTACAGCAACACCGTAGTGTCGGAACTGAGGGCGTATTATTAACATTGAGTTCTAGATTGATGACAGGTTAGCCACACGGGTTTTATAGTATTGACCCAAGATTACTGCTGTGTGTGAGTTTGATTAGTTAGTCAACTTACGCCTTTTTCCCGTTTACGAACTAGGGTGTCAAACTCTAAGTAGATAGAGAAATTTTTGTAATTTCTGATTCTCCCTGGCAGCCAACTTAAGTTTAATCTTATCATCGATATAGCAATTTTTATAAAATGAACAATTACTCATCAACAATTAGGCAGGAAAAAATTAGGGTTCGGGGTACGGTTCAAGGGGTTGGATTTCGCCCTACCGTATATCGTTTAGCTAAAGCTTGCAAACTTAAAGGAGAAGTTTGTAATGATGGAGAAGGGGTGTTGATTCGAGTATGGGGTAAAGCCGAATCTGTGGATGAATTTGTCCAACGTTTACAGCAAGAATGCCCTCCTTTAGCTAAAATAACATCGATAAGTCGGAGTCCTGATCCGGAGAATCTGAGTATTGATGATTTTGTGATTACCAAGAGTATCAATAGTATTGTACAAACTGAAATTGCTCCTGATGCGAAGACGTGCCCTCAATGCCAAGCAGAAGTCTTTAATCCGGTTTCTCGTTGGTATCGCTATCCCTTCACAAACTGTACTCATTGTGGGCCTCGGTTGAGTATTATTCGGTCAATTCCTTATGATCGAAATAATACTAGCATGGGAGTATTTGCAATGTGTCTGGATTGTATAAGTGAGTATCAAGATGTTGAGAATCGCCGTTTTCATGCCCAACCCATTGCTTGTCCAGTGTGTGGCCCAAACGTTTGGTTAGAACGGGCGGATGGCAACCCTATTTTAATTTCAAAATCTGATAATTTTACTACGGTTCGTACTCTGTTGGAACAGGGGAATATTGTGGCAATTAAGGGGTTAGGAGGAATTCATTTAGCCTGTGATGCGACAAATGAAACAGCCGTGCAAACCCTGCGATCGCGCAAGCAACGCTATCATAAACCTTTTGCGTTAATGGCGAGAGATATAGAAGTTATTGAACGTTATTGTACTGTTAATAATCAAGAAAAAGAATTACTAGAAAGTCCTGCTGCACCCATTGTTTTACTGGAAATACCCAGAGGAATAAATAGACTAATCCCTACTCCCCACTCCCCGGCCATTGCGCCTTCGGTTGCACCTGGACAAACTACGCTTGGTTTTATGCTACCTTATACACCACTCCATCATTTAATTTTGCAACAGATGGATCGCCCAATTGTGTTAACCAGTGGGAATCTTTCTGATGAACCGCAATGTATTGATAATGAAGAAGCGCGGATAAAATTAGGGAAAATTGCCGATTATTTTCTCCTCCACAATCGAGATATTGTGAATCGGATTGATGATTCAGTAGTGCGTATTGTAGCAGGAAATCCAAAATCCAAAATCCAAACCCTTCGTCGCGCCCGTGGTTATGCCCCTGCACCGATTAATTTACCTCGTGGATTTAAAACTGCACCTCCTATTCTGGCAATGGGTAGTGAACTGAAAAATACCTTCTGTTTATTGCGGAATGGACAAGCAATTTTATCTCAACATTTGGGGGATTTGGAAAATGTCGTGGCTTATAATGCTTACCGAGATACGCTTAATCTTTATTTAGAATTATTTGAGCATAAACCTGTTGCGATCGCTATCGATCAACATCCGGAGTATCTTTCTACCAAATTAGGTCATGAAATTGTAGAAAGGTTACAGATAGAGACGTTACATGTAACGTCTCTACATAATGTTCAACATCACCATGCCCATATTGCAGCTTGTCTGGCAGAAAATGGTATTGATTTAGATTCACCCCCGGTTTTAGGAATTGCTTTGGATGGCTTGGGGTATGGGGAAGACGGTAGGCTTTGGGGTGGAGAATTTCTATTAGCCGATTATCGAGGATTTAAGCGATTAGGAACGTTTAAACCTGTGGCAATGATTGGTGGAGAACAAGCTATTTATCAGCCTTGGCGCAATACTTATGCCCAACTCATGGCAGCGTTCAACTGGGATAATTTACAACAGCAGTATGGGGATTTAGACTTGGTAAAGTTTTTAGAACAAAAACCCCGTCTCCTTCTCAATCAGTTAGTTGAAAAACAGATTAACACTCCCCTCGCCTCCTCCGCTGGGCGATTATTTGATGCGGTTGCGGCTGCACTTGGTATTTGTCGAGAAAGCTGTAGTTATGAAGGGCAAGCTGCTATTGAATTGGAAGCTATTGTGGATAAGGATAGCTTAAATAATAATGAAGAAATGCCCGGTTATCCCTTTACTATTGGCAAGCTAGAGCTGAAACAAACTTTATCAGAGGAACAACTCCTTTATATAGAACCCAAACCCATGTGGCAAGCTTTGCTGGAGGACTTAAAACAAAATCAACCAAAACCAAGAATAGCAGCTAAATTTCATCAGGGATTGGCAAACGCGATCGCAACAATGGTCAATCAGCTAAATCGTTACAATAGTAGTAATCAGGTCGTTTTAACAGGAGGTGTATTTCAAAACCGCATTTTGTTAGAACAAGTTAGTACTCGATTAGAAGCAATGGGTATTAGTCTATTAACTCACAGCTTAGTTCCACCCAATGATGGAGGATTATCTCTAGGACAAGCTGTTATTACCGCAGCCCAATTAATGGCAGGGGGAGAGGGGGAGATGGGGAGATGGGGAGATAGGGAGATAGGGAGATGGGGAGATAGGAAAAATAACTAATAACAAACAACCAACAACCAACAACCAACAACCAATGTGTTTAGGAATTCCGGGTCAAATTATAGAAATAACGGATATTAACCGCCAACTTGCCCTAGTCGATATTGGTGGGGTAAAGCGTCAGGTTAATATTGCTTGCATTGTAGATCAATCCCATCCCATTGAAACTTGCGTAGGGGATTGGGTATTAGTTCATGTTGGGTTTGCAATGAACCGTCTTGATGAACAAGAAGCAGCAGAGACGTTGGAATTACTTAAAGAATTAGCGATCGCTAACGGTTGATCGTTCAGGTTCAACAACCAATAATCAATAACCTATTATGAAATACATTGATGAATTTCGTGATCCTCAAAAAGCACAAGCCCTAATGCGGGAAATCGAAAAATTATGTAGAGACATGACATCTCACGTCTGTACAGAAGGAAAAAATCAGCCAATCAAAATCATGGAAGTATGCGGGGGGCATACCCATTCTATTTTTAAATATGGCATTGAAGAAATATTACCTGATACCATTGAATTAATCCATGGCCCTGGTTGTCCAGTCTGTGTAATGCCGAGGGGACGATTGGATGATGCGATCGCCCTTGCCGAATATCCTAATGTCATTTTCGCTACCTTTGGGGATGCAATGCGAGTTCCCGGTTCTCAAAAAAGCTTGCTGCAAGCTAAAGCCCACGGTGCAGATATTCGCATGGTTTATTCACCCTTAGATAGCCTGCAAATTGCTAAAGAAAACCCGGATAAAGAGGTTGTTTTTTTCGCAATCGGCTTTGAAACAACTGCCCCTAGTACGGCATTAACTATCTTACAAGCAGATATTGAAGGACTTAACAATTTCAGTATGTTTTGTAATCACGTCCTCGTGATTCCTGCCCTCCAATCCTTACTCGATAATCCAGATTTACAACTTGATGGATTTATTGGTCCTGGTCATGTCAGTATGGTAATTGGCACTGAACCCTATCAATTTATTGCGAATAAATACCATAAACCTGTGGTTGTTTCTGGATTTGAACCCTTGGATATTCTCCAATCCATTTGGATGATATTACGGCAATTGCTAGAAGGGCGATGTCAGGTAGAAAATCAGTATGATCGGTTAGTACAAAGCCAAGGAAATCGAGTTGCTTTGGATGCGATTAATAAAGTTTTTGAAGTGCGGCAAGAGTTTGAGTGGCGGGGATTAGGTGATATTCCCAATTCAGGATTTAGGATTCGTCCGGAATACGCAAAGTTTGATAGTGAAGTTAAATTTACCCTTCCCAATCGTAAGGTTGCGGATCATAAAGCTTGTCAATGTGGCGAAATTCTGAAAGGAGTGATGAAACCCTGGGATTGTAAGGTATTTGGTACGGCTTGCACTCCAGAAAATCCAATTGGAACTTGCATGGTTTCATCTGAAGGGGCTTGTGCGGCATATTATAAATATGGACGTTTATCAACAGTAGGTAAAGTCTCGATATCAACTCCCTGAATAGCTTACCCATATCTTTCGCCATTCTGTGGAAAAGTGAGTTTAGGAACTAATCGGAACTAACGGGATCAAAATCTGCCCTAAGCGCTGCTAGGAAAATAGGGATAAAATGTCTACTAACGCCATTGAAGATATTTATAACTTTCTCAAACTATCAGATTCAGTAGCAACAGCGGGACAACCGACGGAAGCCCAATTCTCGGCAATTAAAGAATCTGGTTATCGAGTCATTGTCAATCTAGCACTTCCAGAATCGACCAATGCTTTACCCAATGAACAAGCAATTGTAGAGTCTCAAGGGATGCAGTATATCCATATTCCCGTTATCTGGGAAAAACCCACTCTTGAGAATATCTCTCGCTTCTTTTCGGTCATGGAAACGAATGCTGATAAAAAGATACTTGTTCACTGTGCTGCTAACATGAGAGTCTCAGTGTTTATGTACCTCTATCGTCTAATTCATGATGGAATCAGTAACGAAAAAGCGAAGCAAGATTTACATCAAATATGGATTCCCAATGATAACTGGCAGGAGTTTATTCAGCAGGTTATTAACCATTACCAACAGCAACACGTCAGTAATACGAATTTTACCTCTCTCTAAAATCATCCAACCTTAAAGCTGCCCGAAACAGTATTCTGTTCTCTATGAGTGAAACTTCAACTCGTCCATCTGAACAACATCCCCTATCCCAAAACATCGAACAAATCCAACACCGCCGCAATAAAGTACGCGAGACTACCATTACCCTCGCCCACGGGAGTGGTGGCAAAGCCATGCGGGATTTAATTGATGATATCTTGGTCAGTAGCTTTGATAATCCCATTCTCTCCCAATTGGAAGATCAAGCAACTTTTCCCCTAACAACACTAACAACACAGGGCAATCAATTAGCCTTTACTACCGATTCTTATGTCGTCGATCCCTTATTTTTTCCCGGAGGTGATATTGGCACATTAGCGATTAATGGCACCGTTAACGATTTAGCAGTAAGTGGAGCTAAACCTTTATACTTAAGTTGTAGTTTAATTTTAGAAGAAGGACTTTCTGTCGATACCTTACGGCAAGTTATTCACAGTATGAAAGTAGCAGCAGAAGCGACTGGAGTACAAATTGTTACTGGAGATACTAAAGTCGTTCAACGGGGATCTGCCGATAAACTATTTATCAATACTGCCGGAATTGGTGTAATTCGAGAAGGAGTTTCAATCTCCGCCCATCATATTCAACCCGGAGATGCAGTTATTATCAATGGTCACTTAGGAGATCATGGTACTGCAATTTTAATTGCCCGTGGAGAATTAGCCCTTTCAACTGAAATCAAAAGTGACTGTCAGCCGTTAAATGGATTAGTTGATACTATCCTTAATACGTGTCCCGACATTCATGCCATGCGTGATGCCACTCGCGGCGGTTTAGCAACAGTATTAAATGAATTTGCCCAGAGTTCCCAAGTCGGAATTCGCCTCTATGAAAACGCTATCCCTATACGAGAAGAAGTCAAGGGAGTCTGTGAAATCTTAGGATTAGATCCGTTATATTTAGCCAATGAAGGCAAACTCGTAGTCATCGTACCGCGATCGCATTCTGAATCCGTACTATCCGCCATGAAATCTCACCCCACTGGCAAAGACTCCTGCATCATCGGCGAAGTCATTCCCTCACCCCCAGGCATAGTACTCCTACAAACCCCATTCGGAACCGAACGCATTATTGATATGTTAGTAGGCGATCAACTACCCAGAATTTGTTAGTTATTAGTTGTTAGTTGTTAGTTATTAGTTGTTAGTTGTTCGTTATTAGTTATTAGTTGTTAAAAAAACATCCGTTACATCCGTTACCCAATCCGTTGCCACATCCGTTACATCCGTTACCCAATCCGTTGCCACATCCGTTACCACCGAAAACCATGCACGAACTGGGAATTACTCAAACCATTGTTGATACCGTTAGCGAACACGCCAAAGGCGCAAAAGTGCAACGAATTACCCTAGAAATTGGTAAACTTGCTGCCATTATGCCTGATGCCGTGCGTTTTTGTTTCGATGTATGCTGTCGAGGTACGGTATTAGAAGGCGCTACATTAGAAATTATTGAAATTCCCGGATTAGCCCGCTGTCGCCGCTGTGGTACACAGGTTTCCCTTGACGAACCCTTTGGGATTTGTGAGTGTGGCAGTGTGGAATTAGATGTAATATCAGGTCAAGAATTAAAAATAAAAGAAATGGAGGTCGAATTATGTGCTTAACTTGTGGTTGTTCCGAGGGTTCTGAACCCACTATTACCAATCCCGAAACAGGTGAAAAAGTTAGTATTGGCACAGAAACTCACGAACATTATCATACTCATACTCTACCGGATGGCACAGTTATTTCCCATACCCACGAAGAGGATAAAAATCTCGGAATTCCCAACTCAAAACTAAACCCTCAACACTCTCATACCCATACATTACCCGATGGGACAGTGATAACCCATACCCATGAAGAGGATAAAAATCTCGGAATTCCCAACACTGAACACTCTCAAATTCATGCCCAAGTCCACGGCACAACCATTACTCTAGAACAAGATATTTTATCAAAAAATAACCTAATAGCGGCTCAAAACCGTAGTTGGTTTAAAGGTCAAAATATCTTAGCATTGAACTTAGTGAGTTCACCGGGCGCAGGCAAAACAACACTCTTAACCCGCACAATCCAAGATTTAAAAAATGAGTTACCAATTTATGTCATTGAAGGAGATCAAGCGACGACAAACGATGCAAAAAAAATTCAAGAAACCGGATGTAAGGTTGTACAAATTAATACAGGAACAGGTTGTCATTTAGAAGCAGGAATGATAGAGAAGGGTTATACTCAACTCAATCCACCCCTCAATTCTGTACTGATGATTGAGAATGTGGGTAATTTGGTTTGTCCTGCCTTATTTGACTTAGGGGAACAGGCGAAAGTCGTGATTTTATCGGTTACGGAAGGAGAGGATAAACCTATCAAATATCCTCATATGTTCCGCGCTAGTGATATCATGATTCTGACTAAAATTGATCTACTCCCTTACGTGCAATTTGATGTACAACGTTGTATCGAGTATGCCCAACACGTCAATCCTCAGATTCGTATCTTTCAAGTTTCCGCGACAACAGGCGTAGGCTTAGAGAGTTGGTATGAGTGGCTGAGAGCGTGTTTGCAAACAAATGTTAAGCCTCTAGAAGCGATCGCCCCTAACCTCTCTTAATATCATGTCCGGTTGAATTCTTTAATGATGGGGGGAGAGAGGGAGAGAGGGAGAGAGGGGGAGGGAGAGAGTTTCACAAAAGTTTATATACTTGCGATCAACTCAGCCTACATACTAATTAAGGTAAGGATTTTTATTTGAAAGTAAGTAGATAACTGAGAACGATGTGGCGGTTCCTTAAACGATTATTTCAAGACGATAAAAAATTAGCAGCCCAAGACGCTAGAATTGAGCAGCTCGAATTTCGCCTGAGTCAGTTACAAGCTGACAAGACTCTTGAACTTCAACAAAGTCGGATTGATCAGCTAGAATCCAAAATCGAACAGTTACAAGCTACACCAACTCCTGAATCACAACAATCTCGACTTGACCAGTTAGAACTAACCGTTAATCAGTTACAAGCTACACCAACTCCTGAATCACAACAATCTCGACTTGACCAGTTAGAGAAGGAACTGAGTGATAAGATAGCCATATTGGAACATCAGCAAGTTGTGATTAATGAATTAAGCCAACGATTAGAAGTATTGGAGAGGCAAGATTCAGCAGCACAACCCTTAACGGAGTCAAACCTTTCTAATTTTTCACTCGATATCAACGAGAGATTAGCACGATTAGAACAACAATTAAATCTACCCAACTTATCAGATGAAAATGAATTTATTCGGGTAACATCTATTGATAAAGTTAGCGATATCTCCCCTGAAAACGTTTACTTTACATCCCTCAAAGAGATGTTAGAACGGTATCGATTACCTCTGTGCTATCCAGATAATACATTCCGAGGAGATAAAGCCTTAAGTCGGGAAGAATTTGTTCAACACATAGCAGCTTTAACCAAAGAAATACAAGCCCTGATTGAGTTTTATAAATCGAACACTTAGGAGGCGATCGCTTCCTAGCTTAATTATTAGGTTCCAGAAAACCGTCAGCATAGAGCTTGAGCGGAATTAATTCTTCTTTGCCATTCTTTTTAAGTTTAGCATAGACGATTTTCACAAATTTATGTTCTTTTTCATAGTGAGCCAACATATTAACCTCCTTGAGATTGGTTATAGACGGTAAAGAACAGTTTTCAAACTCTCCAAAACCAATCTCTTTTCCTACTTACTTATAGTTCTCAGCCAATTCAACTTATGCAAACCAACCTTTAATTCAATCGGGTTAAAGCCTCAAGCACCGCTAGTGTACTAAGCAGAGTAACAATAATAACAATCGCTTCCATTTTTGTTGCACCTCAACTCTTGATAATTCAATCCTAGGAAGCTTGGGTTTGGTTGGGAGATAGGTGTATGCAACTTGATCAAGTGACTCGATCTGTCCGGAAAAGAGGGAGTCGGAAGTGGGGAGAAAAATAAATAAGTAGGTGTGCATAACTATATAGGGTGTTCGTGCCTAATACCCAGTTGCGTTCATACGTAGTAATTTATTTCTCCCTTGTCCCCCTTGTCCCCCTTGTCCCCCTATCTACTATCTTTGACTGCAAC
>DNGI01000254.1:0-426 GCA_003486645.1 Cyanobacteria bacterium UBA11370
CTCCCCATCTCCCCCTCCCCCCACTCCCATCCCCACTATTACCGATAGCCTGGGGGTTTGATGTCTGATTTAGCTAAAATTGAAGGAGGCAGTAAGTAGATGTACTAAGGGCAAAATACCTATGGCTGGTGGCACTTCTGATATCCCGGCATCTCTCTCAGATCGTGAATTACAAATTATTGAACTAGTCGCCGCTGGTTTAACGAACCAAGAGATTGCCCAGAAACTGGAAATTAGCAAACGTACTGTTGATAATCACATCAGCAATATTCTGACGAAAACATCAACGGATAATCGGGTGGCGCTAGTTCGTTGGGCGTTGCAGTGGGGAAAAGTTTGCTTGAATGATGTTAACTGTTGTGCATTACCTCCAGTGCCGAAGAATGATCAACTACTGTCTTAAATGGGGAGTAGGGAGAGGGGGAG
>DNGI01000254.1:659-1465 GCA_003486645.1 Cyanobacteria bacterium UBA11370
GATGGGGGAGATGGGGGAGATGGTTTGACTGTTTATTTTCCAACTCAATAGTATGAAATTACAAATACACAACAACTTATGAATTTTGATAGTTTGATTGTGAGTAGGTGCTGATGGCATCTAGTAGAAGTTATTCATTATTGAAGGTTTTAGGTATTTGGGCGATCGCAGTCTTGGGAGGTTGCCGGGAATATAATTTTTTGACCCCACCTCCTCAAACTGTTGGCGCAACTCTTAATAGCATGGCTGCTGACCAACAACCCCGTTATTCTTATGATGGTCGCTATCTAGTTTTTACCTCTGATCGCCTTTCCCAACGGAGTATTTTTCTTTACGATGTCCAACGGCGGCGTTTGATTGATTTACCTGGACTTAATCAGCTTAATGTCTTACAAGAGCAACCGGATCTTAGTGCTGATGGTCGTTATATTGTGTATATTTCTGAGCAGTTTGGCAAGCCCGATGTGTTTGTTTATGACCGCCAAACTTTCAAAGCAGAACGGATTACTAAAGATATTTTAGGGGAAGTTCGTCATCCTACAATTAGTGGGAATGGTCGCTTTATTGCTTTTGAATCGAATCGATCCGGTCAATGGGATATTGTGATTCATGATCGAGGGCCTCAAGTTGAATTGTCTTTACCTGTTGGTCGTTCTGGAAAATCTAATTCAACGTTACCAGAAACTAAGCCTTCACCAACTTCAAACAATTAGAATAATTTCGTACTATTTAGTTGTTGAAGTGGAATAAGACTAAGGTAGAAACGTTACCTATAGGGGTCTAAATGGGTGCATCCCAATTTTGCC
>DNGI01000254.1:1818-9176 GCA_003486645.1 Cyanobacteria bacterium UBA11370
TTGCAAATACGGGATGCTCCCGGTCTAAATTAAAGCGCGATCGCGTATTTCCTGATCCCTTTTTTCTTCAACCACCATCGGAGGCCATACTTCTGGAGTCGTAATTAATCTTGCTCCACGATTCCGTGTAAAATAGCTCCATCCCCACTGAACCATGACGATTAGCTTATTGTCAAATTCAATTAAAAAGAAGATGTGAACAAAAATCCAGGCAAGCCAAGCGAGGAAACCCGAAAACTTAGCAAATCCTAAGTCTACAACTGCCGCATTTCGTCCAATTACTGCCAAACTACCATAATCGGAATAACGGAAAGGAGGCAACGTTTCATCATTGAGTCGTTTGTGAATTAGATTAGCGACATATTGCCCTTCTTGCATAGCAACGGGTGCGACTCCTGGTAGAGGTTTGCCATCTTCAAATTGATGAGGAAAATTAGCTAAATCACCAATTACAAAGATATTTGAATAGTCAGCTACACTTAAATCTGGATTAACAATCACTCGTCCGGCGCGATCCAGTTTTGCTCCTGTGGATTTAGAAATTACCTCTCCCATTACTGAGGCTTTCATTCCAGCCGCCCAAAGTACTGTTTTAGTTGGAATTTGTTCGATTTGTTCCCCACGACGGATGGTAACACCCTCATCTTCAATATTAGTAACTAAGGCATTTGTTTGTACTTTCACGCCTAAATGTTCTAGCGATGCTTTGGCTTTAGCTGATAATTCGGCTGGGTAAGGAGGTAAAACCCGATCAATACCTTCTAAAAGAATAATTTGGGTTTCTGAGGTGTCAATAGTGCGGAAATCTTGCTTTAAAGTACTGTAAGCGAGTTCTGCTAGCGCTCCTGCTAATTCAACTCCAGTAGGTCCTCCTCCTACAATAACAAAGGTTAACCAACCACGACGTTTTTGAGAGTCAGTTTCTTGTTCCGCTGCTTCAAAGGCTAGCAAAATTCTTCGCCGCATTTCCAAAGCATCTTCTACTGTTTTCAAGCCAGGTGCTTTGGGTGCCCATTGATCGTTACCAAAGTAATGATGGCTAACACCAGTTGCCACAATTAATGTATCGTAGGGAAGTATTTTGTCTTTTAATTTAACCTGATGTCCTTGAGGGTCTATATCGATAACTTCTCCCATCAATACTTTGGCATTTTTTTGGCGACTTAGAACGGCTCGCAGGGGTGAGGAAATATCACCGGGAGATAAACCACCTGTGGCAACTTGGTAAAGCAGGGGTTGAAATAAATGAAAGTTCCGTTTATCAATTAATGTCACATTGACAGGTGCTTTGTGAAGGGCTTGGGCGGCATAAAGTCCACCAAATCCACCACCAACGATGACAACCTGGTGAGGAGATTGATTTGGGTTTTGTTTAAACATAAGAGTTGGTGCTGTTTTGGATTTTTTGAGAGTTAATGAACAATTAAGGAACTATAGCATTTCCCTTTGACTCAGTTTAACGTTAAATTCTAGAAATACAGGTAGCAACGGATACGAGTTACAATTCAATATTGAATAGTAGTGAAACAAGTTGACCTTTTGAGTTAGGGGTTTTTGTATGGAAGCGATTGACTTTTTTGCCTTAATTCATCCTGTACTTGCGGTTGTTGTCGTATTTCCCATTATTGGGATAGTTGTTCATTTTGCATGGCAAACTCGTCAGCGACGGTTGCAAACTAGTGATGGGAACAAAAGTACAATTCCACCTGTAGTAGGGCGAGAACACGTTAAGCTAGGACGCTGGCTGACGGGTTCGGTAGTGGGTGTTACGTTAGTGGGGCTAGCCTATGCGATTATTTCCAAAAGTTTTATTGAGAATCAGTTGTGGAGCAAAAATCCGACCCAGGCTATTTTAATTGTATTATTTTTTGGTGCTGCTATCACTTCATTAGGCTTACTTTACCGCGCTAGAGAGAAATATTGGCGGGCGATTTTTGGGACTTCAACAGGCTTGTGGTTAGTTGTTATTGGTTGCCAAGAGGGAGTTTTTCGACGCACCAATGAGTGGTATTGGTCTCATTATTATATTGGGATAGCGGCTGCATTACTGATGGTATTTTCTTTAGCTACTGTGGAAGAAATTTATAAAGATCGGTCAAATCGCTGGCGCTACATCCACATTATTTTAAATTGCTTTGCCTTGCTGCTATTTATCGGACAGGGCATGACAGGTTCACGAGATTTATTCGAGATTGCTTTTTACAAAGGGCTTGCCAAATAGTCATGATTAACGGCATACACCAGAAGAGATACCCGAAACAAGTGTGTTATCAACACTTGTACCATCTCAATTAGCCTAATCGGTTCATTGTATTAATGGCTGATGTCCTTGATCAAATCTGTTGGAATACATACAGTGTAGAGATGTTGCAATACTACATCTTTACATTCCCCTCTAGCTAAGGCGATAACCTTTACTAATAAATGTGAAAAATGCCATCTCCCCTCTTATAGAGTTTCCCGAACTTAAGTGTACCGGATTTCCGTAGGACTGAACCCTTTACAAAACTATAAAGTTAGTTTAAAGTCTTTCTTAAGGGCTGGTTCAATAAAAGTTCTGAAGTCTACCTCACCAGAACTTACTATTTTGATTGTAGCCCAACGGCATCCTTCTTAAGGAATAATTAGCCAGCGTTAGTAAAAAATTTACGCTCGGTTTTAGCCAATTACTTTGTATGTGCTTTTAGTCGCGCTATTTCCATTTAACATACTTACAATAGGAGAAACGTGCAATGAGAATTGCCCAAGTTGCCCCATTATGGGAACGCGTCCCACCGCCAGGTTATGGAGGAACTGAACTCGTTGTTGGTTTACTAACTGATGAATTAGTGAGACGGGGACATGAAGTTACCTTATTTGCTTCTGGAGACTCTATTTCTCTTGCCAAATTAGAATCTGTTCATCCCCGTGCCTTGCGTTTAGATACGACAGTTAAAGAAGTTGCTGTTTATGAAATGCTGCAACTGACGAAGGTTTACGAACGGGCTTCTGAGTTTGATATCATTCATTCTCATATGGGTTTTTCCGCTTTACCCTACGTTAATTTCGTCAAAACTCCTACCGTTCACACGCTGCATGGAATTTTCACACCAGACAATGAAAAAATGTTTGCCCATGCGCGAAATCAGCCCTATATCAGTATCTCTAATGCCCAACGGGAACCTCGATTAGGGATCAACTATGTCGCTACCGTTTACAACGGGATTGATACCAGCATCTATGACTTTTACCCTGAATCTCAAAACCCACCTTACTTAGCCTTTTTAGGACGAATTTCGCCTGAAAAAGGAACCCATTTAGCGATAGAGATTGCTAAACGTTCCGGGTGGACTTTGAAGATTGCGGGTAAGATCGATGTCGTCGATCAAGAGTATTTTGAAGAAAAAGTTAAACCCCACATTGATGGCAAACAGATTGAATATTTAGGTGAAGCTAATCATGCCCAAAAGCAACAACTAATGGGTAATGCCGTTGCTACTCTATTTCCCATTACCTGGCGCGAACCCTTTGGATTAGTAATGATTGAATCCATGGTGACAGGAACGCCTGTTATTGCTATGTCTCTGGGTTCTACATCTGAAGTAATTGCCCACGGCAAAAGCGGATTTTTGTGTAATAACGTAGACGAATGTGTAGCGGCAATTGATAACGTTACTCAATTAGATCGCTATACGTGCCGAGAACATATTCTCAAAAACTTTAGCGTACAGCGTATGACTGATGGGTATGAAGCCGTATATCAAAAAATTCTGTCAGAACGTTTTTCCAAAAATGGTCATGTTCGACGTTTAGTTGAAGTTTAGCTGTTTGGTGGAATCTAAAAGAAGCCACCTTTTTTTTCTTCTTTTCCATGCTATACTCGCCACAGTCATACATCGACTATTTAAGTCAGCGATTCGCTCTTGATCAATATCAATCATGTGATAGCTGACCGCTCAAAGTATAGCTACTTTTTTGGTGAAAAACCAGTTGATAAATTTGACGTTGATATGAGGTTAAGGTATGTCACATCAAAATGGACAGCCGATCGCTCTTTTTTCAAATCAGGGAGATGATTCAAATCGCAGTATTCCTGAAGGTACACACCCAGGAGTATCTACTATCCCTTCGGATTCTACTCATTCCAGTCGGCAACCCATTGCTCTAATCTCAGTAGAGAGTGATCCGGCTATTGTAGGGAAAGAAGTCGCTAGCAATCAAAGTTTTTCTGTTCGTAAAGTCAGTGAAGCCTTAGCAAACTTAGGCTGGCAAGTGGATATATTTACCCGCAAAACGCAGGCAGATGACGCTACTATTGTGCAGCATTCTCCTTACTGTCGAACTATTCGTTTGAACGCTGGTTCTCAAACCCTTATTCCACGTGATGAATTGTTTAACTGTTTGCCTGAATTTCTAGAAGCGTTTCAAAAATTTCAAACCAAAGAAGGCAGTAATTATCCCCTAATCCATACTCACTCCTGGCTTTCGGGTTGGGTAGGTTTGCAGTTAAAATCTAACATCAACATTCAACTGGTTCATACCCATCATTCCTTCGCCATCTCAACATCTCCAATTCTTAAAGATCGGCTAGCCATTGAACAGCAAATTTTTCAAAAAGCGGACTGCATTGTTGCCATAACCCTCCAAGAACGGGAACAGTTACAATCATTGATTACGACTCCAGAACAGCTTAAAGTGATTAACATCGGCACAGAGATTGATAGTTTGCGTTTGAGCAATCTTTACCGCCGCTTATTGGCTCAATCCATTATGGATGAACGGTTTTGGCACTTACCTTTACCTAGTCATTCCGAAACCGGAGAAACCCTAGCCAAGCGTTCTCAAGTTTCCTCTGCAAAATGTCTAACCTTAGCGTCTTAATAACTTGAAAATAAGATCCCCGACTTCTCTAAGAAGTCGGGGATCTGAGTTAGGATTGCTAGTAAGCAAAATCTAGACTATCGCAACCACAAAAGGACAGTTTGAAATAATCCGATAATCACCCCCAAAATACCCCCCAAATTAACAATCGCTTGCAACTCACTTTTGACAATCCCTTGAATCGCTAATTCCAAATCTTTAGGAGAAGTCGCTTTAACTCGATCAACAATCACTTCATCAATCGATAAAATAGGAATGATTTGAGATACAATATTCTCTAAATCTTTTTCCAAATATCGCTCTAAAATTAATGCCAATTCGTGACTAATTAATTCGAGGGATGAACTCATAATCGCTGACTCTCGCAAGCGATTTAAGATCAACACCGCCACCTTTTCCCATTCTATCGATTGGCTCAATCCTTGTAGGAAATCTGTCCCACGTTCTCGAATATAATCCCGCACAGCATCCCGCATCGTTTTACGTAATTGGCGCACTGTTGAGACAGGTAAATTTTGTAATGATAGACGTTGCAGCCAAACTTGTAAGCGATCGCGTGTTGAAAGCGCGGTTAATAATTCTTCCAAACGAGCATTTGTAATATCTTTCTCATCCAAACAATAGGTTCGTAAACGGGTCAACGTATTACGCAAACCAAACAAATTCGCTACAACCCAATAGGTTCCACTCGTCTTTTCTCGAAAACCTTCATCAATGACTTGGATATTGCGATCCGTTAAGAAATCAATCAGAACCTGACGCAAAATATCCGGTGGAAGTGCAACCTGTAATATCCAGTCCGCTAACTGTTTTGCTTGTTGATCATTAAGTTGAAATTCCAATAAAATTTGGTCAAAAATATGGTTGAGTTGCGCCTCTAAAAAATCTTCCCGACGTGCTAATACTTTCAACAGACGCGGGAATGATTCTCCTAATAAGTCATGAAGAATTCCAGCTAGAATCTTTGCCGTTTTCTGCTCTTTATCTAACTGAACTTGATCTAAAGCTAGGTTTAACATCCATAGAATTGTCCCTTGAACCCGTTCTGGATGTAACAACCGTCGAGTCAGCCGTTGTAACTCTGTGGGAGTCAACAAAGACCCCATAATCGTATCAGCAATCCGTTGAGCGAGGCGTTCCTGATTATGAGGAATTAAACCCGGTGTAAAGGGTAGCCTACGCTTACCAATGTAAATAGCTTTGTAGGGACGAAATAGCATTTTAATGGCTAAATCATTCGTGAAATAGCCAATAATTCCTCCTGCGATTGGAGGCAGTAAGAGAGACCAAAGGTTAGACCAATCCAAAGTAACAATCTCGGAATAAGGAGTGGGGAGTAAGAAGTCGGGAGTAACTGAGATCTTGCAGCATTCTCAATTACCCATTTGACCCCTCCCCCAACCCCTCTCCTCTTAGGGGAGGGGAGCTTTGATTTCCGGCTCCCCCTTCCCTTGCAGGGAAGGGGGCTGGGGGGTTAGGTTTTCCGGTTTATTGACAATAGTGCAAGATGTGAGGAGTAAGGAACAAGGGAATCAACTTCTTGCCAAAGTGCTTCCTTCCGAAAGTAGGGGAAAGGTTAAAGGTTAAAGGAAAAAGGCTTTTCAAAACCTTTACCCCTTCCCCCTTTCCCTTTTCCCTCCCTTTATGCAAGAGGTCTAATGTTCTGCATGAATTCCTCTACGTCACACGTTTTCCTCTCTCCGCGTCTTCTTTCTCCTAATTCCTATTTTAAAGCTTTGGTTAAAACTAAGACTCCCATCATCCCAGCAGCAATTCGATAGTGAACGGTACTTGTAAATCCGGCATTACGAGCTAATTCTACCTGCTGTTGTCCCGTTGGAAACCGTTCTAAGCTGGGAGCAATGTAGGCATATTCTGCTGTTAAGCCAAAGGCGGTGGCACGAGGAACGACAATCGTATCTAGATACCATTGCTGAAATGCCAGTACCCACTCCTGAGTCGGACGATGAAAGTCTAAGATGGCGGCTTTAGCGCCTGGCTTGAGTACACGGTATAATTCCCTCAAACATTGGGGAATATCCGTTACATTTCGCAAGCCATAACCCATGGTAGCAGCATTAAAATAATTGTCTTCAAAGGGTAAATTCAGAGCATCTGCTTCAACCCAGTTAATACTCAGAGGAAAAGGTTGAGTTTTAGCTCGTTGTTGAGCGATCGCTAATTGAGCAGCTGAAAAGTCTACACCATAAACTTTACCTGTTCTTCCCACCTCTCGTGCCAGTAATTGTGCTAAATCCCCACTGCCACAACAGACATCCAAACACGTATCACCGGGATGAGCTTCACTCCATTTTACAGTCATTCGCTTCCAAATCCGGTGCATTCCTAAACTTAACCCATTGTTTAGCTGGTCGTAAACTGGAGCAATACGATCAAATAAATCCCGAATTTCTGATGCAGATGAGTTCATACAATTATGAATTATAGGTTCTACAGATACAAACTTAATGTTCAATCGCTAATGGCTAATGGCTAAT
>DNGI01000254.1:9424-9556 GCA_003486645.1 Cyanobacteria bacterium UBA11370
ATAAAAAATAAATCATAAAAGTTTTTAGTAAAACTTACCCCTTTGATATTATGCCTAACTCAGTAAAACCTAATACGAAGTTCCATTCATACGTAGTACTTTGCTTTCCCCCCTCCCCCCCATCTCCCCCTC
>DNGI01000264.1:0-3854 GCA_003486645.1 Cyanobacteria bacterium UBA11370
GTTATTGGTTGTTTGTTGGTTGTCCCCCCATCTCCTCATCCCCCCATCCTCCCATCCCCTCACTCCCCACTCCCCACTCCCCACTCCCTCTCATAAAATTTCAGTCACAATAGGAATAGTTAGCGATTAATTGGTAAACTTCTTCAGGAGGTCTGATGAGCAACACCAGTAACTTTCGCCAAGCGATTCGTGAGGCTAAAAGTCAAGCTCTAGTTGGCCCTAATGTCATAGCCAACGCGCTTCCCTATGTAGGGGGTGGATTAGTCTTAACTGCACTTGGCACCTATGGCGGTTTGGGTGTTATCCGTAGCAACCCAGGGCTATTTATGACCACCTTCTGGGTAGCCTTCGTTGTCGAATTGGCTCTTTTCTTCATCGCCAGTGGCGTGGCACAGAAAGGCAATAACAGCGCTGCACTGCCCCTTTTGGCAACCTACAGTCTGCTGTCTGGCTATACTCTGAGTGGTCTAATCTTCCTGGCCCTAAGAACACCAGGCGTTGGTTTGCAAGGAATTGGTTTTGCCGCCCTTGGCTGTGGTGTTACGTTTATTGCCGGCCGTCAAATTGGTTCTAATCTGTCTGACGAAGATGGCATGGCTTTAACGAAGACAGTGCAACTGGGCATAATTGCCCTATTTGTTGTCTTAATTGGTCAGTTCATCTTTTACCTGTTTGGGGTCTACACCCCCAGCTGGCTAGAAATTGGGATTTCTGGTATTGGTGTTTTCCTCTTTGCGGGTGCAGCGGTCGTTGATTTCTACATCTTGCCTCGCACCTACCGCAATGACCAATATCTGCCTGCGGCGCTGTCGATGTATCTGACTTACATCAATTTGTTCATTTTTATTTTACGGCTACTCATTGCTATCAATAGCCGCGATTAACCGCAAAAGGCAATTAAACACAACGATCTTCAAGCCGTGGTTAATGATCATTCAGACCACGGTTTTTTATGGGCTTCGCAATGATTACGCTAAAATCAACAACAGGATAGTGATTAACAGTCCTACCTCACTAAATTGTTCAAAACCATGCTAGAACTATTAGACATCAAACGAGAAGTTGAAGTGTTATCAGAGCGCCTGGGTAAAACCCAGGACTATCTTTGACATTGCTGCTGTAAACGCTAAAATCCAAGATTTAGAGCAATTGGCTGCTCAACCGGATTTTTGGGATGACCAAACCTCGGCTCAAAAAATCCTTCAAGAACTTAACGAGCTTAAATCCAACCTCCAAAAGTACGAGCAGTGGCAAGCTAGCCTAGAAGATGCTAAAGCTGTTCTAGAATTACTTGATTTGGAATCGGATGAGGGACTCCTCGCAGAAGCAGAAACAAACTTAACTCAGCTTAACCACGAACTCGATCGCTGGGAGTTAGAACAACTTTTATCGGGTCTTTACGATGCCAAAGGTGCTGTACTTACTATAAATGCAGGTGCTGGTGGTACAGATGCTCAAGATTGGGCAGAAATGTTACTCCGAATGTACACCCGTTGGGCAGAAAGCCACAATTACAAAGTACACTTAGCCGAAATTTCCGAAGGGGATGAAGCGGGAATTAAGTCGGCGACGTTGGAAATTGACGGACTTCGGGCTTATGGCTACCTGAAAGCAGAGAAGGGAACTCACCGACTGGTACGAATTTCTCCCTTTAATGCTAATGGTAAGCGACAAACGAGTTTTGCGGGCGTGGAAGTGATGCCGATGATTGACAGTTCGGTTGAATTAGACATTCCCGAAAAAGATTTAGAAATCACAACGTCCCGTTCCGGTGGTAAGGGGGGACAAAATGTCAATAAGGTAGAAACAGCGGTGCGGATTGTGCATATTCCCACAGGTTTAGCAGTGCGCTGTACTCAGGAGCGATCGCAACTGCAAAATAAAGAAAAAGCCCTAACCATTCTCAAAGCGAAGATCCTGATCATTGCCCAAGAACAACGCGCTCAAGAAATTGCTGAAATTCGAGGGGATATGGTTGAAGCCGCTTGGGGTAATCAAATTCGCAACTATGTCTTCCATCCTTATCAGATGGTAAAGGATTTGCGGACGAATGTGGAAACGACAGCCGTTGAGGATGTGATGAATGGTGAACTTGACCCGTTTATTGAAGCTTATCTGCGTCAGGAGACTCAGTTGACTTAATGGGAGAGGGGGGGGGAGAGAGGGAGAAAGGGAGAGGGGGAGAGTTTTGAATAGTTGGTGTCAAGTTCAGGAATTCAAGGAAATTTCTTTAACTCAAAACGACAAAACTCCCTTATACTCCCCCACTCGCCCCTGAACTGCGTTCCGGTGCGCTAACACCCCCGAACTGCGTTCCGCTGCGCTAACACCCCCTCCCCCCTCCTCACAAGTAGCGCCTATTGTTAAGCAGTCTGTTACATTGTTAGATTAGAACTATAATAATAACCTTTGATTTCGATTTAGAGTTTCTAATGAGCCAACCATTTTCAGCACCCGAAGTGCTAAAGCAGAATATAGGTGAAGCAACAACGTCCTTGGAATCAACCTCAACGGAGCCTCAACCGAGTTATGTAAAACTTGCCATGCGTAACATGGTGCGAAAGGGAGGCAAATCTATCCAACACTTTCTTCTAACCACCGTCGGTTTGTTAGCGGTATTAGTGGGTCTGGCTTACCTAACTCGCTAAACCATCAACTCACCACCATTTATTAAAAATGAAAATTTCCTTCCCTACTCTCCACTCCCCATTTCTCTAAAAGAGGCTAATTGTGCAAGTCGAAGTGATGGTGCAGGATTGTTTCTTTCCGACCTCCCGGTCAGTAGCTACTGATACTGAACAATTTGCCGATCTGATTTCAACTTCAACCTGGGAACATTGGTTTTGTCAATGGCTAGAAACTCTCCAACCCACTCTTCCTCCGGCTGAGGCTTATGAACTCAGTCTGCGCCTGACTGACGATAACGAAATTCAGGCTCTTAATGCCCAATACCGTAATAAAAATCAACCAACAGATGTACTTGCTTTTGCGGCATTAGAGGTAAACTCGCCTCAGCTATCAGCTGACATACAATTTTCCATACCTTTGTATCTTGGCGATCTTGTTATTTCTGTTGAAACAGCTTATCGTCAAGCACAACAACAAGGGCATTCCCTTCAAACCGAACTCGCGTGGTTAGCGACTCACGGTTTGTTACATCTTCTGGGATGGGATCATCCGGATGAAGAACGTTTAATGGGAATGCTAAATCAGCAGGAAGTTTTACTTGAGATTGTCAATTTGACATTGTAAGTATGATAATACTGCTTTCCGGCAATGTACCACTCAACTGGAATTAACTATCAATGGTGTTCAACAAGGTTCAGTCTTCTAACTCTCAATTACTCGCTTCGAGTTCCCTATCTATTCCTCACGAACTCTCGATGCCGACACCGAAAAAAAACGATCCCCTTTTCAAACCAAAAAGAGATTTAGCCTGGTGCATTGCTCCTACTTTACTGATTAGTTTTAAATATGCTTGGGCAGGTTTGCGTTATGCCTTTATTACCCAACGTAACTTTCGTATTCATACTATAATCGGCACCCTAGCAATTAGCTTGGGTGTTTTTTTACATATAACCATGGTGGAGTTAGCAGTGATTGCGTTGACGAGTGGGTTGGTGATGACCCTGGAGTTACTCAATACGGCAATTGAATCAGTTGTTGACTTAACCGTAAAACAGTCCTACCATGAACTCGCTAAAATTGCTAAAGACTGTGCAGCGGGTGCGGTTTTGGTATCTGCGATCGCGGCGTTGTTTGTTGCTGGAGCGTTACTCGTTCCACCCCTCTTAGCTCGGCTCCAGTCAATTGTACAATAAGTGGTTGTTAGTTGTTTGTTGTTAGTTGTTTGT
>DNGI01000264.1:4040-5803 GCA_003486645.1 Cyanobacteria bacterium UBA11370
GTTGTTAGTTGTTTGTTTTTTGTTAGGAGTTATTAATCAGGATTTATTAGTTAAGCTAATGTGCATTTAAACTGCACAATATAAACTTGGGTTTTTGTCAGTGGGAGCGTGGGAGCGTAAGAGCGTAGCAACGGACAACGGACAGAAAGTTTGAATGTGAATAGGCAGTTTAAATGCCGATGAGCTTAGTCGTTTATTTCCTATTAGCCATTTTATCCCCTAATTCTTACCAACAACCAACAACCAACAACCAACAACCAACAACTAACAACCAACAACAAAAAAATGATTCTTGTTATTGACAATTACGACAGTTTTACCTACAACTTGGTGCAGTATCTGGGAGAATTGGGGGGTCAGTTACCTGTTGCCTCTGAGATTCAAGTCTATCGCAATGACAAAATTAGCTTAGAAGAAATCCGCCAGCTTCAACCGGATGGTGTAGTCATTTCTCCAGGACCAAAACGTCCTGAAGATGCGGGAATTTCCTGTGAGTTAATTCGCCAATTGGGTGCTAAACTGCCAATTTTAGGGGTTTGTTTGGGTCATCAAAGTTTGGGTCAGGTATTTGGTGGGAAAATTGTTTCAGCGCCAATGTTAATGCACGGCAAAACCTCTGAGATTTATCACACAGGTGTGGGGGTTTTCCAAGGGCTACCGAATCCTTTTACCGCGACTCGCTATCATAGTTTAGTGATTGAACGAGAAAGCTGTCCGGATAGTCTGGAAATCACGGCTTGGGTTGAGGATGGCACAATTATGGGTGTGAGACATCGGAACTATTCCCACCTAGAGGGTGTCCAATTTCATCCAGAGAGCATACTGACCTCTTGTGGTAAACAGTTATTGCGAAATTTCCTGGAATCCCTTCCAGTGTCGCATCCTACCCTATTGTCAGTGTAATGGCAGGAGAAGTTATTTAAAAAAATATGAAACGGCGACAGTTAATAGGCTATGCGGGTGCAGGTTTGGTGGCTACGGTGGGAACGGGTTTAGTGCCTGGTTTGAGGGCTTCTCAGGCACAGACATCGAGTGGGACACTTTCAGTAAAATGGCTAGGGCATACCTGCTTTTTGTTTACAGGCGGGGGGATGCGAATTTTGGTCAATCCATTTCGTCCGTTGGGCTGTACGGCTGGGTATCGTTCTCCTAGGGTAGAATCAGATTTAATCCTGATTAGTAGTCAGTTGTTGGATGAAGGCGCAGCGGAAGGGCTACCGGGGAGTCCTCAAATCCTATTTCAACCAGGGGATTATGAGGTAAGTGGGCTTCAATTTCGGGGTATTAGCCTTCCTCACGATCGCGTCGGTGGACGGCGATTTGGGACGAATGTGGCTTGGCAATGGGTACAAAACGGGATTAATGTAGTACATTTGGGAGGTGCTGCTGCCCCAATTGAAATTGAGCAGAAAATTTTAATGGGTCGTCCCGATGTGGTGTTTATCCCTGTGGGAGGAGGGCCAAAAGCCTACAATCCGGAAGAAGCGAAACAGGCGATCGCCGTTCTCAATCCTAAAATGGTTATTCCTACTCATTTCCGCACACGGGCGGCGGATGAAGCCAATTGCGATATTGTGGCGGTAGATGAGTTTTTAGGGTTGATGGAGGGAATGCCAATTAATCGGGTGAATAGCGATACGATCTCGATTAAGCCATCGGATTTGCCGGAGAATGGGTCGGTTATTAAGGTATTGAATTACAAGTTTTAGTTCAGCACTATTAAATTTTAGGGAACAGGAGAAAAGTACCTGTTGAAAAGGAAA
>DNGI01000369.1:0-2301 GCA_003486645.1 Cyanobacteria bacterium UBA11370
TCATTGGTCATTAGTCATTAGTAAAAAACAACAACTAACAACTAACAACTAACAACTAACAACTAACAACTAACAACTAACTAAACCATTGCCAAAGTAAGACTAAAATTACAGCCGCGATCGCACCAATTAGGGTATTGATAAAATTGACAACTTCATTCGTCATCCAGTTAACCTTGGATTGTAGGGTAGCGCCAATTACACTCTCTAGGTTGGTGGCGATGAAGGCAGCAAATACACAGAATAGTACTTCTGTCAAGTTTATTAAACCAATACCCCTACTCAGAAATGCGATCGCGGCTGATGCGACAATTCCTGCTAGAGTTCCTTCTAAACTAACTGCCCCTTCCGTACCTCGCGCTACAGGCTGTAAAGTAGTAATTAGAAAGGTACGCTTGCCATAAGCTTTTCCGACCTCACTAGCACTAGTATCCGAAAGTTTGGTACAAAAACTGGCTACATAACCCAATAACAACAAACTTCGATAAGGTTCTTCAACCCATAAGGTTCCTAAAGCACAGAGAGTACCTGTAAGGGCTGAACCCCAAACATTTTCTGGTCCCCTAGCCCCAGAACGTTTCTCAGCAATTCCCGCCGCTTCCTTTTCTGCCATACCGATGCGGGTGACACCTGATCCGACCAGGAAGTAGAACATCACAACTAAATACCCTTGCCAGCCCAGCGTACCCCAGATTAGGATACCGAGTGCCCAGGCGTGGAGGACTCCAGCCGGAGTCAGTAACTTTTTGGGCGCAAACCAAGCGATCGCCAATAAAACCGTATTCAAACCAACGGCTACTAGCCAAGAATTTAAAGAAATTGTAGAAACCATCGCCAATTCCTAGAGAACATCCTATGGTGATTTTAGAACCCTGTTTACCAATCCCTTAATTTTTTGTTGAAGTAACCTCAGAAAAACCCGCTTTTTGAGGCTAATTGAGATAGGTACCAGTCTCAGTTTAAGCCTAAATAAACACCAACGGTTTATCCTTCAACGGTGCAAATGCCTCCGGATCAAAACGGTACAAACTAGCAGGACGACCCGCCCCCCGCGACACCTTCAACCCCGTATCTGCCAAAAACCCTAACTTTAATAAACGTGCCCGAAAATTAGAATAATCTGAAAAGTTTTCCCCTAAAACTGTCGTATATAATTGATACAAATCACTCAACGTAAACACCTCCGGCAACACATCAAACGCTACCGGACTATACTCCAACTTATTCCGTAACCGCCGATATCCATACTCCAGAATTTGATGATGATCAAACGCTAATTCCGGTAATTGATGAATTGGATACCACGCAATCCCACTCACTCCTTCCGCAATTAATTGCGCTTCCTCAAATCGCACCAACGCAAAATAACTAACCGATAAATAACGTACCCCAAAACTTTCCGGTAATTCCCGTGGATCACGACCCGGCCCACCAAAGGTATAGAGTTGTTCTAGATACAAATTATTTACCCGTATTTTCTCTGCCAAAATTCGATGCGCCGCATCTTCTAACGATTCCCCATTCCGCACCAATGTCCCTGGTAAACTCCAAGAATCTAAGAACGGTTCATCATGGCGCATCACTAATAGCACCAAGACACGGTTTTGCTGAGTATCAACAGAGAAAATAACATTATCAACCCCGACTTTAAAATCGGCTAATGGTTTTTGATTTACCTGCTTAGTGCCGCGTTCTGCCATGCGTACAACTTTTCTTGATGGATATAGTCTTCAACAGTAGGCGTTAAGACATTAGTGTCTCCATTCTCACGATACGCTGTCGAGGAAACGGCGGGTAAACAGAAATTTGCGATCGCCACCCTACCCCCTAGCTGTCTCAACCCCTCCAACTCTCCCTCACTAATTTCATACCCTGGACGCTGCACCACCAGCAACTTCACTTGTTGTAACAACGTTTCAACCTGATACCAGCGCGGTAACTGACTCACCAAATCTGACCCAATCACTAAGGTAAACTCAACGCGATCGCCCCAAATTTCCCTCGCTTTCTCAACCGTTTCCAAACTCCGACTTTTACTCAATTCATTGTACAAACCAATATTATTCCGCCGCGTCTCAATCTCAGAAATCAACGCCCCTAACATCCGTTTACGATGTTCCAAAGGACTGTGGTGAGACTTAAACGGGTTATCCGATGCCCAAACCGCTACCCAATCATATCGCTCAGACAACCAGTATAGAATTTCTTTATGTCCTGCGGTTGGAGGATCGGCGCTAGTCCCAAATAGTGCAATATTGATCATGTGTTGGTTGTTAGTTGTTGGTTGTTGGTTGTTAGTTG
>DNGI01000369.1:2568-6209 GCA_003486645.1 Cyanobacteria bacterium UBA11370
TTAGTTGTTGGTTGTTAGTTATTTGTCCCCCTCTCCCCCTCTCTCCCTCTCTCCCCCTATCTCCCCCTCCTCACGTTCTGAGTTAACATTTCCAATGCTTCAGAAATTTGGACTTGAATGGGTATTGGATCATCTAACTGACGAGTTTCAGGTGGTAAACTAGCAACTGAAGCCGTTGTGCGATCGCGGATTATTCCTAATGTTTCTGGTTCCTGCAAGCGTTCACCTTGTTTGATCACCAGTTGTAATAAGGGTTGTTCCTCCTTAGTCGGATATTCTCCAAACATTCCCAAACGGTCAGATTGAATATAATCTGAATTACTAGATTTGCGGCGAAAAATTTGCTTGCGACCGGGATAAGTTTCTTTACTATTGGATTGTTTCATAGTCGGAATGCCATCAATTTCCACCAGTTTGTAAACCCCATTCACAGGTACACCTGTCACTAGTCGCGTTCCCAATCCATAGCCATCAATGGTCGCACCTGCTTGTTTTAATCGCGCAATTTCCCATTCATCAATATCGCCACTGGCAAAAATAGTGGCTTCTGGCAAGAGCGATCGCACCTGTTGGGATAACATAGCAATATCTCCCGAATCCAATCGCACGCCAGTTACGTTCATCTCTCCAGCTTTTACTTGTTGTGCCAGACGCTGGGCAGCGGCAACGGTATCATAGGTATCTATTAATAATGGAGCATGAGGAAAATAGCGTTGAAAGGCGGCAAAGGCATCATCTTCACTCCCCGATATTGCCCCAATTGCCATTACTAAAGAATGCGCCATCGTCCCACTGGGTAGTTTTCCTAACTTCAACGCCGCCAAAACATTTGACGTGGTATCCAACCCCCCAGCTAACGCCGCGCGTGCCGCCCACATTGCACCTTGTGGACTAAATGCCCGTCTTGTGCCAAACTCTAATAAGATTGCCTCTTTTCCGGCTACATCCCGCATTCGCGCTGCTTTCGTTGCAATCAAGGTTTGATAATTAATCGTATTAAGGAGATAGGTTTCCACCAGTTGCGCTTGCCACAGAGGGGCTTCTATCCGCAGCATGGGTTCATGGGCAAACACTGCTGTCCCTTCTGGTAGTGCCCAAACATCCCCGGTAAAGCGTCCCGATGCTAGCAATGACCAAAATCGGTCTGGTGCATGGTTAAAAATTCCTGTTGCTTGTAATGCTTGGATCTGAGATTCCGAAAACCGCAGCTTCTCCAAATAATCTAATACCTGGGTTAAACCCATAGCAATTAAATAACCAAAGCCTTTGGGCAAGCATCGCACAAATAGCTCAAAACTAGCTGTTCGTTCCTCCAACCCTTCACCCGTATAGCAAGCGGTCATGGTGAGTTGGTAGAGGTCTGTCAAGAGGCTATAATCCTCTGCCCGAATTGTCAATTCTTGGTCTTCAAGTTTCATAGCTGCCTCAGAAGGCGAGTTGATGAATTCGTCCGTTCTCGGTTTTCAGTAGGAACACACACCAGATAACGCACCATCGACAGATGACAACCGACAAAGGACGATTCGTTGATTAGTTTAATTATAGTAGAATTTACCAAAAATAAGTCAAGTTGTAGAGCGTGTTAGTATCGTGTAACGCACCTTAGTTCCTATATTTTGCATTTATTTTGCATTGTGCGTCGCTACGTAAGTCCTCTAAATTAAGGATTTGGCAGCCTTTTTGAGAGAACTTTACAATTATTTTACAAAATCTATAATTTTCTTAATAGTTTTTTTGTCTTAAACTCCTACTCCCTACACCCAAAAATCTTTGCAAAACATAAAGTATAGTGAAAAATAATTATAACTTTGAAGAAAAATATCACCTTGAACTCAACCTTGAGAAAAGTATTGCAAACATAATCAAAAAAATATTGCGAAGTTCCGCTAAAGTACCAAGTTTCCCTCATAATCAAAGTGGATTGATTAGTTAAATCGTTCCACTAAAAGAGCATCACATTACAAGAGGGCAAAGTTATGGGTATTTACAGACTCTTCGACAACCTCACTCGCTATATTACTGAAGCCGTCGTCAGAATTTTTGGACCAAATGACGATGCCTATCCTGCCATTGGCGTACAACCCTTTAGTGGAGAACCCTTACAAGACAACGGAAGAACAGAGTGGTAGTTCTTGACGAGAGTGCTTGTCGTAATTCCTGATAGATTGATGGTGTTAAATAAAAACGAATTGGTGAAGTTTAATTACTTGTCTTCACCAATTTTTGTTTTCTATAGTAAGCTGTGACACTTTTGAAGGGCTGATTGAGATAGAGAGGGCGAAAGGGGGAGAAGATCGTTGTTAATTAAATAATTAAATAACTCCAAAGTATCAAACCCTGACTCAAATGAGAATCAGGGTTCGTATTTGATGATGGCATCACAAAACTGGTCTATTCACGTCTACTCCTCTGACCGCTCTGATAGGGAGTTTAGTCCCCCACAGGAAGTAACAAAGTGAAGGAAGCGACAAAAACTTCACACCGTTCTTAGCCAGCTTTTTATTTATCTACACTGTATGTACATCTGACGTCGCTCTCCTTCGATGTACAATTCTGAGCCACAGCGGCATAACTCTCATCCAGTGCAGTTGCTTTACATTTATTAGATTAGCAGCGAACCATCTTTTTCCCTACCGACCTAGGGATAGAAATGAGCTTGATTTCTTATCTGCCTGTAGATATAGGCTGATTCAAGGATAATAAAAATGATGACACAAAATTAATGAGTTGTGTTTTAAAAGATATGAAGGTTTATGTCTAAGCAGAAACCCAACATATTGGGTTTAACAAGTAAGCTGACGTAGTTGATGCTGTTTTTGATTAAACCGCTTTTGCTCTGAGGTTAACAACTTGTAATCACTAGAAGAATTCATATCCCACTGAACTTCTGCAAATACCACTAGACTGACTGCCATCACGATGCCAGTCGTCAGAAACTGCCATCCGCCTACATACTGTAAAAGAACAATACCCACTAGATGAAGAAAACCAGCAAGAGTAAAGGCACGCGATCGCATTCCTAATCCTGTACAAAAGTAACCCAAAGCACTCAATCCTAACCACATCGGGCATAAACGAATTAAGAGTTCTCCCCACCCTAAGAAGATGCTGAGATCGGTCAACACAACACCAGCAATGATGAGAATAACCCAGCAATACAATATCCATCTGAGGCACTCTACCTTGACCCAAAAATCAGTGAGTACCACCATCCCTACTGTTCCCATCAGAGTGAGTACTGACCACCATCCCGCTTGAATCGTCCAGCTAATCGGAAGAAACTGGGCTGTAATGAAAATTGCCGCACAAATCAGACCCCAGAGTATGAATGATTGGTCAATGCGGGTATAAAAGCTTGAAAATAAAGTCTTTTTTCCAATTTGGCAGTGCAGGCATAAGAGTCCTTGGCGGTCTTGAAAGTCGAGTGCGCTCTGTTTAATGCGGAGAATCGGTTCTGTAGAACTGAAAAAAGTCATTGGCTCTCTACTTTGAAGGATAAGTTTTTATTAAAGAAAAATCTGTCTGATGACAGATATCTTAACATATCTTAACACTATCACTCAATAACATCCTCCTCCGATACCAAATCCGGTTAACTACCCCCCCTTTATAGTCCAGGGCTGTTTCATTCTCGGCTGATA
>DNGI01000431.1 GCA_003486645.1 Cyanobacteria bacterium UBA11370
GGTGGTTCTTTGTTCTCTGCGATGCACGGTTCTCTCGTGACCTCTTCTTTGGTACGTGAAACCACGGAAGTTGAATCTCAAAACTACGGTTACAAGTTCGGTCAAGAAGAAGAAACCTACAATATTGTTGCCGCTCACGGTTACTTCGGTCGGTTAATCTTCCAGTATGCTTCGTTCAACAACAGCCGCTCTCTGCACTTCTTCTTGGGTGCATGGCCTGTCATCGGCATCTGGTTCACCGCTCTGGGTATCAGCACGATGGCGTTTAACCTCAATGGGTTTAACTTCAACCAATCGATTCTAGATTCTAGCGGTCGCGTGATCAATACCTGGGCTGATGTTCTCAACCGCGCGAACTTAGGGTTTGAAGTGATGCACGAGCGTAATGCTCACAACTTCCCCCTTGATTTGGCTGCTGGTGAGGCGACCCCGGTTGCTCTAACGGCTCCTGTTATCAATGGCTAAAAATTAAATAACTAGAGATGAGAGACGTTCCATGGAACGTCTCTACATTATCAAAAGCGCTCTCCTTTTTAGGGGGGCGTTTTTTGTTTGGGTTGTATAGCATTTCCAAATCATTAATGAAACCAGATATTGTCTTGCCAGAGGGAACATCCCAACGCAAGCAAATATATTTTTTCTCAGTACTATCCCCCTTGTCCCCCTTGTCCCCCTTATCCCCCTTGTCTCTTCTCGAAACTAGTTGTCCAACGCCAGAGATATACCCCTTGCCAGAAGCCCTACTCCCTCTTCACCGACGCATCGCTGTGGATTGAGTATTTGAATGCTTCGCTAATTTCTGAGCAATTTGGGGATCATATAAGCGCAAATAATTCCAATAATTCCCAAACACCTGCTTAACATAATCTCTCGTTTCCTCAAAGGGAATCGCTTCGACAAATTCATCAGGATCGGTAGAACTTTTTTGCTGAAGCCATTTTGCTGTGTTCCCTTCCCCAGCATTGTAACTAGCAACGGCGAGTAAGGAGTTATTTTTATAGTTCTGGTGGATTTGGTGGAGCAACCATGTTCCCAGTTTAATGTTATCTTCGGGATTTTCCAGATTGTATTTTTTCAAATCAATTTTTTCAGCAACTAAAGCCCCTGTACTCGGCATCATTTGCATTAATCCGACAGCACCGACTCTAGAGCGAATATCTGGCTCAAATCGAGATTCTTGACGAATAATCGCTGTTACTAAAAGAGGATTAAGATCGCGTTTTTCGGAATAGGTTTCAATCACTTCGATAAAGGGAAATGGATACAGGGCGTACCAGTAATCCAGTTGTTCTCGTAGTTTCTGATATTGGGCTTGCTCTTCGGGTTTTTCCCGATCCTCTAGACTGGAAATTTGAGAAATTCCGTCTAGGCGATCGCCTACACCAATGCGAATTAACCCATCGGTAAACTGTTCAGCAACGGTTGACTCAATTCGATTTTTAAATTCAGCTTGCCAGAGCATCCACGCATCCTGGTCCTGCCCAAGCTGATACAATTCTTTTAAGGTTTCAGATCCCACAGGTAGCACAGGTCGGGTTGGAGGCAAAACCACTTGAGGATCGAGCTTTCTTACCGTGGTAAAGTCTCCGACATTCCAACCAAGCTGTACCGCTGACCGCCAAGCATAATAAGATTGAGGATGATTGGTAATAACCTGCTCGAATGCTGCCTTTGCCCGCTGCTGATCCCCTCGTTTACTTGCCCATTTCCCTTCCCAAAATCCGGCTTGACGCGCTAACAATCCTTGAGGGTTTTCTTTAGTAATTAGGTGTGCCCATTCTTGGGCGGCTTTTAAATCACCTCCAGTTGCTTTACTTTGTGCCATTTGCCAGCGATAGGCAGCGGCGGCATCGGAATTACCATACTTAGTGAGTAACAATTCACGCGCTACCTCAGCCGCTTTGTGACTTTTGAGACGGTCTAGGGTGTCAGCTTTAATTAAGATTGCTTCAGCGGCTCGGTCAGGAAATTGCTTAATGATTCGATCCAGGTAAGGTACTGCCTCAATGTCCGGTTCGAGTTTGGCAAGTTGAAGTAAGGCATCAGGGGTTTCTTTCGCCTTCGGAAAATCCCGCACCATCTTTTTATAGGCTTGTTTAGCTTCTACGGGTTTCTCTGCATACTGAAGTCCAAGGGCAGATAGATAGGCGTGGCGTGAGGTTTGTTCAGCTTTAGCATAAGCCGTACTCGCTTGACCGTATTTTTTAGCTTTCCAATAACCCAGGGCGATCGCTTCCCAATCTTTGGGTTGTATCAGTTGTTCATCCTGATCGCCACCAACCTGACTATAGTTACTCACCAATTGGTCTAAGACTGAGGTAATGTTTGGCATTTCAACGCCATACTTAGCCAAAAGCAACATCAATTCGGGTTGAGCGGAATTTTCTTGCAGCCGTTGCTGTGCTAACTCTAAGATCAGAGGATGAGACGGATATTTAGCGATCGCTTTTTCCCAGTATTTCGGACTGTTCGGTGAGATAGCATAAAAATGCTGAACTTTGCCCAGCAGACCCGAACGCACAGGAGATTGAGCAATAACCGTTTCCCGATAGGGGGAATTGTTGGATGAAAGGGCATAAAGGGCGTATGCTGCAACAGGTTTATCACTATAGTCTTTTAATAACTCCTGCCAAGTCGCCAACGCTTTGGTTTGATCGCCCATCAGTTCGTAAGCTTGGGCACGTTTGAGAACAATATAGCCAGCTAATAGGGGATAGTCTCCCTCTAAACCCTCCAACCACTGAAGTGCCTTTTCCCCTTGCTGCTGCTGCTGGATTAAATCAACCGCTAAAAGATAACGGGCGCGGGATCTCTCTAGGGATTTTTTGCCTTGGGCGATCGCTTCGAGTTGGGTTGCCCTTTGGTTAACGGGTAGAGACGCAAGTCGCAGTACCGGAGTATTACCCCGATCTTCGGGTTGTATGAAGCCATTTCCTAGGAACGGCAGCCGTATAGTCAATTGCCCTAACTGGCTGCTATACTGGGTCGCTAACAAACTTCCGCCAAAAATAAAAATACCGACTCCTACCCCAGCCGCAATTGCTAGTTGTTTCCTGTGATGCTTGCGCCTGGATAGGCTGTACGGGGCAAAAATCTGCCGTCTCTTATTCATAAAACCTCCTGGTGATGCTCATCCATCTTAGATCTGGGTTGGGATCATGATCCCAATAACATTTCCAGTTGGATACATCGACTAGTCTGAAGATTAGTTTAATACCATTTCAGTCTAAGTTTGAGATTTATGAGCTAATGGCTGATGGCTAATCGTCAACTGTCCGTTTGGTTTTACGACAACCCATCGCGGCAATTCCCGTGAGTAATAATGCACCCACCGTACCTGGTTCAGGAACATCTCTATTGTTGGTTGGTCCTACTTTGATTTGATAGGCAAGATTGGAACCTCTAGGTTGAGTACCCGTCCAACTCATTGTCACCTTGCCAGTGAGGGTGAAGGGTTTGGAGATGTCACTAATCCGTAAATAGTCTACGCGATCGCTATCCAAATCACCCGGTTCGGAAATAGCACCGGTACCCAAATCTTCACCCTCGAAAAATAAACTATCGATCCGAATATTGCTAGTCTCTGTTTCTCTGGTACGGATATAGATGTCGTTGACTGAACTGCCAAAAGCATTGCTGCTGAGTAAAACACCCCCAACTGTATAGTTTACCGTTGAACCCGTGTATTCTAGAGTGAAATCTTCTGTTTTGCCAGAAGCCCAGACAAAGTTATCTTGATCGACAATAGTAAAGGGGTTGGTTCGAGCATCCCAAATCCCTAACTCCCAGTCTCCGTTCAACTGATTGTTACCCATTCTACCCTCAGCAACGAACAATTCTGTAAAGTCCCCGCTATTGAGCAAATCACGGAACTGTTGATCGGTAAAATTGGATAGACGAGTGATAGTAGCTGCACTAGCAAAACTGGGTGTGAAGGATAAACCCAGAGTTGCCAACCCGATAATCGAGAGAATTTTGTGTGTCTTCATAACTTACCTTCCTGTCTCAATTCATTAGGAAAGGTTCTCTACTCAGAATCTTAACTCTCTCGTCAGAGAAAATACTGACCCTGAAGCGACAACACCACTATCTTCATCAACTCTTTACAAAACCCGATTCCGTCTTCTCACTTGTTTTAAAATCGCTTGATAACATTGCTCATACTCATCACAGTTTCATTTGGATGAGGTACATTTATCTCCGATTGAGACTCTTGAGGACAAGGGAGACAAGGGGGACAAGGGGGACAAGGGGGATTTTTGGTGTACCTCATTCGATCGCAAACTGCTATGAGATACCAATTTCTAGGTGTTAGGGAGTAGGGCAGAACATTAAATGTTACCTCACCCATTGGAGAAAGGCGATAATCCCTAATCCTCTGGATCAATGAGATGATGTCATCGGAACTAAGACATAGGTAAAACAGCTATGACAGAACAACCAAACACAGCGTATCGTATTGAACGGGATTCAATGGGAGAACAGCAAATCCCTAATGATGCTTACTACGGGATTCAAACGCTACGCGCGATCGCCAACTTTCCAATTAGTGGGATTAAACCGTTACCAACTTATGTAGATGCTTGCGTACTGATTAAAAAAGCGACGGCGATCGCTAATGGTAACTTAGGCTGCATTTCTCAAGAGCTGAGTCATGCTATTGTTCAAGCCGCCGATGAAGTTCTTAAGGGACAATTCCGGGATCAGTTTGTAGTGGATATTTATCAAGCTGGTGCTGGTACGTCCCACCATATGAATGTTAATGAAGTATTAGCGAATCGAGCGCTGGAAATTTTGGGAGATAAGAAGGGAAATTATCAGCGTGTTAATCCTAATGATCATGTTAATTATGGTCAGTCTACTAATGATGTAATTCCAACCGCTATTCGGATTGGTGCGTTATTAGCACTAGAACATACTCTTTACCCAGCATTATCGGATGCTATTACAGCTTTGGATAATAAGGCGGATGAATTTAAAGATATCGTTAAATCCGGTAGAACTCATATGCAAGATGCTGTACCTGTACGATTAGGAGAAAGTTTTCGAGCGTGGGCACAAATTCTCTCGGATCATATTAATAGAATTGAACGAGCGGCGGAAGATTTAATGATACTGGGTTTAGGAGGAAGTGCGGCGGGTACGGGGTTAAATACGCATCCTCAATATCGACAACAAGTTGCTCAAATTTTATCAGAATTGATGGGTCAACCTTTAAAACCTGCCCCTCATTTAATGGCAGCTATGCAGAGTATGGCACCCTTTGTGAATGTTTCTGGAAGTTTACGGAACCTGGCGCAAGATTGTATTAAAATTTCCCATGATCTGCGATTAATGGATTCAGGACCAAAAACTGGATTAAAGGAAATTCAACTACCACCCGTTCAACCTGGCTCATCCATTATGCCAGGAAAGTATAATCCCGTCATGGCAGAAATGACTTCAATGGTATGCTTTCAGGTGATGGGTTACGATAATGCGATCGCCCTTGCGGCTCAAGCAGGACAATTAGAATTGAATGTGATGATGCCGCTGATTGCCTATAATTTAATTCACAGTATTGAAATTTTGGGTAATACGATCTCGGCATTGACGAAGCGGTGTATTGAAGGAATTCGGGCGAATAGCGATCGCTGTTTGAGTTATGCTGAAGGTAGCCTTGCTTTAGTTACTGCTCTTAATCCTCACATCGGTTATCTTAACGCAGCGGCTGTAGCTAAAGAATCGTTAGAAACAGGGAAATCTTTACGAGAGATTGTTTTAGAAAAAGGGTTAATGAGAGCTGAAGAATTAGCCAAGGTACTCGATTTAGAAAAAATGAGCGCCCTTCCCTCAGATACGGAACGAACTTAAGGGAAAAGCCAGATCCCCGACTTTTTAAAAAAGTCGGGGATCTAAACGGCTAGACTCTTACGGTTGACTAGTGATACTCAGAAGCTGAACGAACTCCTACATTCGGGTCACGAGTCGTATAATTAACAGTATCTGGACGCTTTCTACCTGCTAAACCTGCTAATCCAGCCAATCCCAATAAACCTAACCAACCCCAATCAAAGTCATTTTCGGTTTCGTAGGCTTCCACATCTCCATCTGGCTGTGTATAGGTTTGAGGCGCATTATCTTGAGCTTGTGCGGGTTTAGTTAAAGGTAAAACCGTTAAACTTACAGCAATGACACCAGCACCAATTAATTTGGACAAACTAGAACAATTCATGACTTCATCTCCTTCCCAAACGTTGCAAAAAAATACTTGAATTACCGAAAATCATTACCACGACTCGTCACTACATCTGGATCACGATTGATTGGCTCAGAATAACTAGTATGTACAGTTTCGTGACGTTTCTTACCTGCTAAACCAGCTAATCCAGCTAAACCCAATAAACCTAACCAACCCCAATCAAAATCATCTTCCGCTTCTACAGATTCGACTTCTCCATCTGGTTCTACATAAGTTCTAGGTGCTGTATCTTGAGCGTGTACTGGAACAGCTAAAGGTAGAATTGATAAACTTGTAGCAAGTACACCCGCTCCAACAATTTGAGGTAAACTCGTAATCTTCATGATTTGCTCTCCTTTCTAATTTAAGAAACCTTAATTACCGATAGTTAGAAGTAGAACCCACTCTTACATCGGGGTCATTATTACTGTAATGAGTATGCACAGTTTCATGACGTTTTCTACCTGCTAAACCTGCTAATCCTGCTAGTCCAAGCAGACCAAACCAACCTAAATCATTACTATTATCACGTTCGGTGTGATTAGGTAGAGGATTGGGTTCCTCAATCTCTTCTCCATTTTGCTGTGTAGTCTGAGCTTGTACTGGAAAAGTTAAAGGCACAACGGCTAAACTAGCAGCAAGTACACTCACTCCAACCAAGTTCGATAAATTAGAAAGCTTCATCCTTGAATCTCCTTACTCAAAAGCCATCTCCAACTACTTAACAATCCTAAGCCTTGCTTACAGGAGTTACATCAATCTTGCGCGGGAAACCTTAACCCCTTTTAACTCAACTGAGGAAGTAGAAAAGCTCATCAAATAATCTGTCTAAAAGAGGATAGTAAAAAAGCATCTATTCATAACAGACATTTTTTTCAAAGAATGTAGAGACGTTGCATTGCAACGTCTCTACAAGGGTTCTGGATAACACCTATTTAATGTCTGGAGATGTCTAACGAGATTGATCCGATAATTAGTAAGGTTTATAGGGACTGTTTAGTAGCCTAGATTACTGAAATTTTTAATTCAGCTCGACAAGAGTACATTAATCAGGAAAAAGTTGATAAGATTTCAAAAGTAACTGAGCATATATCAATGACCATGCTAAACGGAACTTGGCAGCACGAATACATGATTAGCAACGGTATTAAGCTGCATTACGTGACTCAAGGTTCAGGCCCACTGATGCTGATGTTACATGGGTTTCCAGAGTTTTGGTATTCGTGGCGACACCAAATTCCTGAATTTGCCAAGGATTATAAAGTTGTTGCGCTTGATCTGCGTGGTTATAACGAAAGCGATAAACCCCAAGAACAATCCGCTTATGTGATGAATGAGTTTATTAAAGATGTTGAGGGTGTGATTAAAGGATTGGGTTACGATCGCTGTGTATTAGTGGGTCATGATTGGGGAGGTGCGATCGCTTGGTCTTTTGCTTATGCTCATCCTGAACTATTAGAGCGGCTGATTATCCTCAATCTACCCCATCCCGCTAAATTTGCGGAAGGCTTACGAACTCCTCAACAATTATTACGTAGTTGGTATGCCTTTTTCTTTCAATTACCCCTACTGCCTGAACTGGCATTGCAAGCTATAGACTATGCCATAATTGGTAAAATTTTTACCGAGATGGCAATTAACAAAAATGCTTTCACTTCAGCAGATATTGAAGCGTATAAAGATGCGGCGGCGCGGCGTGGCGCACTGACAGCTATGATTAATTATTACCGCAATGTGTTCTTTAGCTTGGGGCAACGACAGTGGGGTATTCTGGATGTGCCAACTTTAATGATTTGGGGTGAAGAAGATACAGCGCTAGGAAAGGAATTAACTTACGGAACTGAGGCTTATGTGAGGGACTTCCAAATCAAATACATTCCCAATTGTAGCCATTGGGTACAGCACGAACAACCGGAATTAGTTAATCAGTATATGCGGGAGTTTTTAGAGTCAGGAACTTAATCCGGTTCATTGTTAACAGCTAAACTTCACGATCCATGCCACCGCCGCTAATTGTGCTTAAAATCAAAGAGCGATCGCCATAATTAACTCCTGAGTTCTACTGCTGTACCTAAATGCTTACCATTTCCCTAACAATTCCTCAACCGACAATTCAGGCAACTGCAACAACAATACCTCCAAATCATCTACAGATAACCCCAATAAACTTGGCACGAGATTAGTCAAACGTTCATCCTCTGACTCAAAGTACATTCTCAAAACATGTTCAGCTAGTAACTCTTGCGCTAATCTCACCCCATTTTCATCAACAGGTAGTGCCGACAATTGCACTAACAACCTCGTTAAATCCGCTGCACTTAAAGCTGACAGTGGCCTAATAAATAAGGCAACTTTGGCATCTAATTCTCCCAATCGCACTTGCAGCAAATTTTCAAGAATCAGACGATTTTCTTCTCGCCTACCCCGTTCAATCCCTTGTTGAATACCTTGTTGAATACCTTGTTGAATCCCTTGTTGAATCCCTTGTTGAATACCTGCAATTCTCCCACGCTGTTCGCCGCGCTGTTCGCCGCGCTGTTCGCCACGCTGTTCACCACGCTGTTCCGCCGCTGCTAATTGTTCTTGAAATAAAGGAGCGATCGCCATAATTAATTCTCTATCTTCTACTTCTAAATCGGTTGGTTGATTTCTACTTAAATTCGATTGCAACTGATAAACTAATTCTAGCGTAGTCATCCGCAACGGCTCATCGATAGCCATGGCATTCAGGGAGGCGATCGCTCTCTCTTGCACTCTCCCTCGACCCAATATCCTTAACCATAACGTTTCTTCTACCTCTGGCAACTGATGAATTACCACTATCGCTGTTCGTAGATAATCAGCTAGCCAATAAATTCCTTGACACCAATTCTCTTGATCTATAATCGTCCTAAAGCCATTTAATAAAGTTGTTGATGCTGTGGGAGTCAAAATCCATAATTTCGGCAATTCTACATCAATAATAGGAGTATTTTCTCGTCTGGCTAGTCGCTGTATTTGGGCGTTGACATCCAATAACTTACTCAAACAACTGAGAACATCTGCACTATTTACCGGATTCCGAAACGGTTCAAATAAGGCTGTTGTTGCTGCCATTTTTCCCAATAATCCCAGCTTTTGGCTATACTCATCACTAGGAGAATTGGGCGTGAAATAAACATCAATTTGACGCACTTCCGAAGAGACTTCTCGCCCTGGATTTACAGTTCCTAGGGGTGAGAGGAGTTCGGCTAAGTAGTCTTTGGCAAATTGATCGTGAATTAATCGTGTCATTTCGCTCTAGTTAATCAGGTTTCGCCAAAGATTTGAATTGAATGAATTGATGAATCTGTGCGATCGCCCTAATTAACTCCTGATCTTCTGCTGCTATACCTAAATACTTACAATCTCCCTAACAATTCCTCAACCGACAATTCAGGCAACTGGGACAACAATACCTCCAAATCATCTACAGATAACCCCAATAAACTTGGCACGAGATTAGTCAAACGTTCATCCCCTGACTCAAAGTACATTCTCAAAACATGTTCAGCTAGTAACTCTTGCGCTAATCTCACCCCATTTTCATCAACCGGTAGTGCCGACAATTGCACTAACAACCTCGTTAAATCCGCTGCACTTAAAGCTGACAGTGGCCTAATAAATAAGGCAACTTTGGCATCTAATTCTCCCAATCGCACTTGCAGCAAATTTTCAAGAATCAGACGATTTTCTTCTCGCCTACCCCGTTCAATACCTTGTTGAATACCTTGTTGAATTCCTTGTTCAATACCTTGTTGAATTCCTTGTTGAATTCCTTGTTGAATCCCTTGTTGAATCCCTGCAATTCTCCCACGCTGTTCGCCGCGCTGTTCACCACGCTGTTCGCCACGCTGTTCACCACGCTGTTCTGCCGCTGCTAATTGTTCTTGAAA